>NZ_AEXS01000057.1:0-39345 GCF_000204455.1 Paenibacillus sp. HGF5
AACATGCATTAACCGGGCCATCTAATTGGACTCGGCCTGCCCACTCCAGAAATTCTGCCGCTTCCTCGGCATGCACAAACGAGATTTGCGCGTCGGGATCCGGCAAACCAATGGCTTCCCCGCTCGCAGCATGTTCAATATGGAAAAGCAGCCTTCGCGTGTAATCATCCGGTCCAAGCACAATCGGGAGCCGGACGGCGGTTACATTGAGGTTATGGCGACCGAACAAAACCGCCTCCGCCTGGCGCTTGCCTTCCTTGTAGCTGTAGTCCCTGCTTTCATTCATCATAACCGGATATCTGTATGGATCAAAGTCCTCTTCCCTTACCGGATGATCCGCAAAATCATATACCGACAACGTGGAGGTCAGCACATATTGTCCTACACGTCCGGCAAATAAGTCCGCTGCTTGTCCCGCTTCTTCCGGCGTATAACATATATTATCATATACGATATCAAAATCCTGGCTCCCTACTGCCTGCTTTAAGCTCTCCGGATCTTTCCGATCCGCGGCAAGCCGCGAAACGGCACCCCCGAATGGATCCTGGTGTTGTCCGCGCGTCAAAATCGTAACGGCATCGCCGTTAGCCACCAGCCGGTTAACCAGCCTTTTGCCAAAAAAGCGGGTTCCGCCCAATACTAATATCTTTGCCATTTATAATTCCTCCCTACCAGGAAATAAGTATATCGTTAATAAAAACGATTCTTACTACACCTTAACCATTCAAACAGGTTTCCTGTCCTTTTTTCTCCATCCGTATCACAGACTCCTTCTTTTCTCCTATTTAATATTATGTACACCCTGCCTCGGAATTTAAAAAAACCGACCCAGCATGTAAGCTGGGTCGGTTTCAAGGTCATGACTCGGATATCATTGCATGATCCGCTCTCGGCACACCGAAATTCGGCGTACCGTCTTCATTCCACCGGATGATCTGTACGCGCGCATGGCGGTTCGGATCATATAGCGGATCACCCGCGATCTCCTTGTAACTTCGGGCATGGTAAACCAGGATGTCCACCAGGCCGTCCTCGGATACCGTGAAGCTGTTGTGTCCCGGCCCGTATTGGCCATTGGCTTCCGATGTCGTAAATACGGGCAAGGGTGATTTCACCCAGGAGCTCGGATCCAGCAAATCGCTGTCCTCATCGGCCGTCAGCAGGCCCATCGCATAGTTATGGTCCGTGGCGCTTGCCGAATAGGTCATGAATATGCGACCGTTTCGCTTCAGGACGGCGGCTCCTTCATTCACCAGATAGCCGATCTTCTCCCAATCATATTCGGGAACCGATATGCAAACCTGTTCCCCTGTCAGGGTCCAGGGATTTTCCATCAAGGAGATATAGAGATTCGAGTTGCCCGGAATGGCCGGATCTTTCTGGGCCCACACATAATACCGCCTTCCCTTATGCTCAAACGTGGTTGCGTCCAGTGCAAAAGACTCCCACTTCGTGATCACTTGTCCCTTCTCCACCCATTCCCCTTCCAGCGGGTTCGCCGAAGCGTTCTCCAGCACGAACATGCGGTGATCAAACAACCCGTCCCTCGTTTCGGACGTATGAGCCGCTGCGTAATACACGTACCATTTGCCCTCTATGTGATGAAGCTCGGGCGCCCAAATATTGGCGCTCATCAAACCCGAATCATGCTTGCGCCAAATCGTTATGCCTTCCGCATCCGCAAGCCCTTGGATCGTTTCCGAGCGTCTAAGCTCGATCCGGTCATATTCCGGCACGGAACCGGTAAAGTAATAAAAACCATCGCTATGTTTATAGATCCAGGGATCTGCCCTCTGCTCGATCAGGGGATTTTTTATATATAATTCAGTCATGGTGACGACTCCTATACCTTGTAGTTTGACTTCGTTAGCTTTCGGTTTACTTGCTCTTCATTTCCACTCTTCAAAAAACTATCCTTTGATACCCGCGTTTAAGTTGATCGACTGCACAAAATATTTCTGGGCAAACAGGAACAACAGCAGCGTCGGAATGATGGCCAGGATAGCGGAACCCATCAATTGTCCGATCATGCGATAATTGCCGTAGATGTCCTGCAGCAACAGCAGTCCTGCCGTAACCGGCATCTTCTCCACGTCGGTATACACGATGACCGGCCAGAGGAAATCATTCCAGGAACCCGTAAATGAAAACAGGCCGCATACAATCAACACAGGCTTCATGAGCGGCAAAATGATAGAATAATAGATTCTAAAGTCACCCGCGCCGTCCACGCGTGCCGATTCGTCCAGATCCTTGGGAACACCCATCATGAATTGTCTGACCAAGAAAATGTTCCCCATACCTGCCAAACCTGGAATAATCATTGCCCATGAGGTGTTTACCCACCCCAGCGCATCTATGATTTTGTAGGACGGAATCAGGTTCACGACTCCGGGAAAGAAAGAAATCCCCAGCAAAGTAAAGAACAAGGTGTCCCTTCCTTTAAAGTTCATGCGGGAGTACCCGTAGCCGGTGATGGAAATGACCACGATCACCAGCAGCGTATGCATCGTTGCGATAAAGACGGAGTTCATCAACCAGCGCAGGATCGGGGCCGTCGACGTATTTTGCAGGATCGTGACATAATTATCGAATATCCAGTTTTCGGGCAGCAGACTGAAACCGCTGGATACGACCTCCGCCTGGGACCGGAACGATGTGGTAATACCAAAGATGACCGGAATCGCCCATATCACGCACAGCAGGATGAGAAAAGTATAAGCAATATATTTGGACACGCTAATGTTGGTTGAAGCCTTCTTCGGACCGGAGCGGGCAAGCTTAGTATCCGCGTTCGCTTCATGTACTACCGGGTTCGACATTGCACAGTACACCTACCTTTTATCGTTTCCGTCGTTTGCAAGCAGAACATGCCGCTAGGACGCGTTTCGGTTCATCACATAATATTGAAGGGCTGAAATGACCAGAATGACCAGTCCGAGCAGCACCGCCATCGCGGATGCCATGCCGGCAATGGATTCCCCGTGGCCGAAGGCCAACTGGCGAATATACATCATCAATACCGTCGTGCTCTGTCTGGGTCCTCCGTCCGTCATCATTAATGGCTGACCGAATACGTTGAAAGCTCCGGCGGTCGTCATGACAAAGGTATAAATCAGCGGGAAACGGATGGAGGGCAGCGTAATGCTCGAAAATCTGCGGACGGGCCCCGCTCCGTCCATCTCGGCCGACTCGTATAAATCCTTGGATACTCCGCTGATAGAAGCCCGGTAGATGATCATGTTTCCACCGACCCCGCCCCAAACCGTAATGACAATAATGATCAGCCAGGCATAAGGCTGGTTGGCGGCCCAGACCGTTTCGGAGCCGAAGACGTTGTTCGTGATCCCAAGCTGCTTGTTAAATATCAATGACCAAATCAGTGCCGCTGCGGAGATCGAAATTAATCCGGGAATATAGAGAATGGATTGAATGACGTTTTTCATTTTCACTTTTTTGTGTTCGAGCGACACCGCGATCATTAACGGGATAACGATTAATATCGGTACGCTCAGAACTACGAAGATCAACGTATTTTTTAATCCGTTCATAAATTGGGTATAGAAGGTGGACTCCGCATCAAACAGAATCGTTTTATAGTTGGCCAGGCCGACCCACACCGGGTCATTGATCAGATTCCATTGCGTAAACGAAGCATAGATCCCGTATAGGGTCGGTAATAGAATAAACACGATGAATAGAATCAGATGGGGACCTACAAAGAAATAAGGTGTCAGCGACTTCTTTTTCATACCCTTTCATTTCTCCTTTGGAAAAGAAAAGCGTCATGAGGTTTGGACGCTTTTCTTTTTTTCAATCGGCTCTGCTTTCATTTACTTTGCGGCACTGTTGCCTTCTGCGATTTTATCCTCTACGAACTTCTGCATCGTCGCCAGGGTTTCGTCGATATCGACGTTGCCCCGCACAATATCCGCTGCATATGTATCTACAGCCTCGGCAACATATGGATAGTACTCGTAAGTGTAAATGTACAAGGATTCAATTTCTTTTTCATTGGACGTGAAGAATGATTGAATATAGTTATTGTAGTCCGGACTTTCAATGACTTGTTTACTCGCTACGATCTGACCCGCTTTTGCCCACTCGATCGAGTGTTGGCGAATGAACTCCAGGAACTGGCCGATGGCCTGCTCCTTTTCATCCGTTCTCTTCTCGTTCTTCAGCATGGAGAACAGGTGGGAGGATGCTCGGTTTGTATATTTATCCGCACTCGTCGAATAAATGTTGGTTACGCCAAAGTCCAGGCCGTCAACCGCGGCATGGGCCGTAGAGCTCCATGTGCCGTCTGTGGAGAATAAAACGTTTCCAGCTTGGAACATCAGGTAGCCGTCTTCGCCAAATGGTGTCATTAAACCCGCATCGGCTATTTTCTTAATCTCCGTAAATGCCTGCTTCATGGCTTCCGTATTGACTGCAGGCTTGCCGTCTTGCTGGATGTCTCCGCCCAGATTCTGTATTTGAGCCAACACAACCCAGCCCAACAGCGCATCATTGACCACGTAATCACCCTCATCCAGTTTGCCTTGCAGCGACAACATTTCATCGATGGTCACGACATCGTCATCCAGGAAACTTTCAACATTGTATTTCTTGAGCAGATTTTTGTTGTAGTACATCGCGTTGCTGTGGATATCAAGCGGTACCGTATATTGGGTGCCTTCCACGTTTCCGGTTGCCCAGGCCTGCGGCAGATAATTGTCCTCTTTCAATTCTGGCTGCGCTTGCATGACTGCCGTCATCGGCTCCAATACGCCTTGCTTAACGAAGCTTGGAACGCGGTCCGCGTGGATGATGGAAAGATCGGGAACGCCTTTGCCGGAATTAAGAACGGTGGATATCTTCGTATACATGTCCGAAGTGATGACATGCTTCACTTTATACTCGGGATTGGTGGCATTGTAATCCTTAACGAGCTGATCCATGTAAGCCCCGTCATCACCCGTCAATGGCGTCCAGAAGGTAATGGTGTTCTTGTCGCCGTTTCCGCATCCTCCCAGTACCGCTACCGCTAACAATGCAAGTATCAGTGAAACCCCCATTTTTTTCTTCAACAAACTCTCCTCCTATTACTAATCATTTGGTTAATCATTCACCGGCCAGAATCATGAAAACGATTAACTTTGGTTCAGTATACACTCGCCCTGAAAGCGGTGTCAATAACTTATATATAAATCTTGATTATTATTTTTATATTTGATTAACATTTTTGTTAATTGTAATGTTGAAAAAATGTTAGTTCAAATGCCAAGATTTATATACAGGTTAATAAAGCCTGTGTTATGATGCATATTAGTTAATAATTGAAAAACTTGTTGAAAGAAGTGGTCATATGCAATTGGAAATAGACAAGTCATCGCTTGTGGTTTACGAGGCTTTGGCCAGCGAAGTTCGCATCAAGATTATTCAGCTGCTCTCCAAAAACAAAATGAACATCAAAGATTTGGCGCAGGAGCTTCAAATCAGCAGTCCGATCGTGACGAAACATATTAAAAAACTTGAAGATGCCGGCATTATCCGGACAGAGAAGGTGCCGGGAAAATCGGGGCAGCAGAAAATTTCGATCCTGAAGGTGGATCACATTGAAATCAACTTCCCCAAAAAAATCTTCCATTCCTTTGCTTCTTATGAAGCCTCGGTGCCGATCGGGCATTACACCGATTATGACCTGAAGCCTACGTGCGGCCTTGCTACCGAGAAGGAGTTCATCGGACGGGTTGACGAACCCAAGTACTTTATGGATCCCAAGCGCGTGGATGCGGAAATCCTGTGGTTTACCGAGGGGTTCATCCAATACAACATCGCCAACTTTCTGCAAAAGGATGAGAAGCTGCAGCAATTCGAAATCAGTTTGGAGATATCGTCCGAGTTTCCTTTTTCCAATGATGTGTGGCCATCGGACATTACGTTTTCCTTGAACGGAATGGAGCTCGGCACGTGGACGAGCCCAGGGGATTTTGCGGATACGCGGGGGAAATATACGCCTGAATGGTGGCCGCACAACATCAACCAATACGGACTGCTAAAAACGATTCGGATTACCAGCCACGGCACGTATATCGATGGCGATCCTCTCTCAACCGTCTCCGTGGACGACCTGGATTCGGCATGTGATCGCTGGACCTTTCGTATCGAAGTCAAGGAAGACGCGAAGCATGTTGGAGGCGCTACGTTATTCGGCAAGAAATTCGGAAACCATGCCCAGGATATCCAGTTCAAAATGTATTATCTGTGAGGAAATCGATGGTACGCAGCACCTGAAGGAGATTACCGGGTGGTGATGTAACCTTAGTAAAACAAAACAAACCAGCCGCTGATCCGGCTGGTTTATTGCTGATGAGTCCCGTCCTGAAACATAAAATCACTCCTTCACAGGTTACGATAGCCGCAACCAATAAAGGAGTGATTTCAATAAATCGCTCAAGTAGACATTTAGGTGTGCATCGTCCATGTCCCTAAATCCCTTCCTCTTAGTCCTTACCCTTTCAAGAGACCTTATGCTCGATCCGAAGCTTGTCTGCCACCATGGCAATGAACTCGCTGTTGGTCGGCTTGGATTTGCTGATGTTAATGGTGTAGCCGAACAAGTGGCTGATGGAATCGATGTTACCGCGAGTCCAAGCCACTTCAATGGCATGCCGGATCGCCCGCTCCACTCGGGATGGCGTTGTTTTGAACTTCTCAGCGATGGCCGGATACAGCGTTTTGGTAATCGCTCCAAGAATTTCGATATTGTTGTACACCATGGTAATGGCTTCGCGGAGATATTGATATCCCTTGATATGAGCGGGAACACCGATTTCATGGATAATGGAAGTGATATTCGCGTCCAAATTCTTGCCCTTGCCCATAGGAACCACATTGGATTTCATGCTTGTAAACGGAGTGCCGGAGGAAATGCTGCTCGGCGAACCCACGAGCTGTCGAATGCGGCTGGCGAGCACCTCCATGTCAAACGGCTTTAAAATATAATAGGAAGCACCCAACTGCACCGCGCGCTGCGTTATATTCTCTTGGCCGAACGCCGTGAGCATAATGACTTTCGGCTGCGGAGACAGATTCATATCGCGTAAACGCTCGAGTACCCCAAGCCCGTCCAAATGAGGCATAATAATATCAAGGATCAGTACGTCCGGTACCTTTCCGGATTCCTCAATCATGCTCAGTACTTCTTCGCCATTATAAGCGATTCCGGATACCACCATATCTTGTTGATCCGAAATGTATTCGCCGAGCAGGTTTGTAAATTCACGGTTGTCGTCTGCCAATAATACCTCAATCTTTTGCAATTCGTGCTCCTCCTTTATCAGATCAGTTGTTATTTTAGAACATTTTTCTGTTTATAAAGTTTTCGACATGCTTATTTAAATTCCTTCTGTCGAAAATTATTTTTCTTTATTTTTTTTGAAGTTGATTTATAATTAAATATTTTGTTTCAAATTAATCTCTATTTCGTTCTTTTACGACAAAAAATCTCAAGGCATTAACCTGCCTTAAGATTTTGAGGTGTTGATTCTGTAGATTGTAGTACGCCGGAATCTTGAAGCATCCACTCGATAAAGCACCCATATCCCGACTTAGGGTCGTTTACAAATACATGGGTTACCGCTCCAATCAGCTTGCCATCCTGAACGATGGGACTGCCGCTCATGCCCTGCACGATCCCGCCGGTCTTCTTAAGCAGTCTCGGATCGGTAATGCGCAGCACCATTCCTTTGGTCGCTGGAGCGTCCTGTTTGGAGACGTGAACGATCTCCACCGTAAAGCGTTCGACTTCCTGACCTTCAACGACGGTTAAAATTTCAGCGGGACCTTCCTTCACCTCATGGGAAAAGGCAACGGGAATCGGCTCCTGATACAGCCCGTGTTCCGGAAGCTGATTCATTTTACCGAAAATGCCGAAATGGGTATTGCGCTCGACATTGCCTAAAATCTTGCCGTCTTTGGTGAAGGTTGCCCTTTTCTCTCCGGGCTCGCCTTCTTCGCTACGGCTAATCGAGGTGACGTTGGATTGAACGATCTGGCCGCTTCCAACATCAATGGGGGTCTGAGTATTCATGTCGGTGATGACATGACCGAGCGCTCCGTAGACCTTCTGGTGAGGCGCATAAAAGGTAAGCGTCCCTACGCCTGCTGCGGAATCACGGATATACAGGCCAAGGCGCCAGCTTTGATCCTCTTGGTCATAGGCGGGACTCAGCTTTGTTTTCATTACCTTGCCGTCCCGTTTAAAGGATATATCCAGCGGCCGATTCGCTTTACCAGCCTTCTCGACGATCTCGGCAACCTTCGTGACATCGTTAAGCGGCTTTCCATCCATCGTTGTAAGCAGGTCGCCAAGCTTTAGCCCGGCAGCTTCGCCGGGAGACACTTTGGCCCCGTTTTGAACCCGTACCAGATGATGTCCAACCACCAGTATACCGGAGGATTTCACTTTGACGCCGATGGTTTGGCCTCCCGGTATGACTTTAAGTTCCGGCATCACTTTAACATGGACAGTCTTCAGAGGAATTGTACCGAATAATTTCAGGGTCACTTCTGCGTTTCCGCTTTGCTGGGGATTGAGCTGCAGCGGCTGTTTTAACGATACTTGAAGTTTCGATTCCCGGGAGCCGTTTAGCTGCAGGACATCCGGTCGATCAACTGAAGCGAGGGCTTGCACAGGCATGGCAACATCAAGACGGGACTGCTGACCGGTAATCAATCTCAGCTCATCGGGCAATGAGGCAAAAGATTGGACAGGATCAGCAGTTCCAATGAAACAAAGAAGGAAAGCAAGAACGAAACCGAGCAGTTTTCTCCTGAGGTTGGGCTTCAATGGCTGTCACGCTCCCTTTTTCTTCTTTCGCTTGACGAAAAGGTGGTCGCCAATTGCGTACCTTTAAGTTACCCTGCCCTTATGGTTTTATAACTGTCAATCATTGACCCAAAGCCTTTCTGGAAGCCTTTTGCGCTGCCGCCAGATTGAGCATTTCTTGGGCATGATGAAGCGTCTTTTCGGTAATTTCGACTCCGCCAAGCATCCGGGCAAGCTCTTTTACACGCCCTTCTTCATTCAGGTTTTCTACTTGCGTCATCGTTCTGGAGGCTTCAAGCTTCTTCTCGATTAAATATTGATGATCCGCCATGCAAGCCACCTGCGGCAAATGCGTAATGGAGAATACCTGACAGGTTTTGGCCAGCAAAAACAGCTTCTCGGCAATCGATTGGGCAGCCCTTCCGCTGACACCCGTGTCGACTTCATCAAAGATTAAGACCGGTATTTGATCATGACGGGCAAATATACTCTTCATCGCCAGCATAATTCTGGACATTTCCCCACCCGAAGCAATTTTGGCAAGCGGACGGAGCGGCTCGCCCGGATTCGCGGAGATGAGGAACTCCGCCGTGTCCATGCCTTGTCTTGTCAACCGGACTTTTTGGCCTTCATACTCGTAGCCGTTCGGATCCAGCTGCAATTCCAGGCGGACTTCCAGCGAGGTGCGTTCCATTTGAAGATCCTTCAGTTCTCCCTCGACTTGCCTAGCCAAGTCTTGCGCGCATTGCTTGCGGGCATGACTCAGCTCTTTCGCGCTTACGAGCAGCACGCTTAACAACTCGTCACGGCGCTGTTCCAACGCTTGAATAAATTCGTCCTTATTCTCCAGCATATCGGTTTCCTGCTGAATTCTCACGTAGTATTCCAGAATTTGCTCCACATTATCCCCATATTTTCGGCGCAAACCGGAGATCATATCTAAACGGAGCTCAATTTCATTGAGCCGTTCGGGATTGAATTCGATGCCGTCACGATAATCCCTTAACTGGAATACCGCATCCTCAAGCTGATAATAAGCGGATTGAAGCTGCTCGACAAGCGGCTTTAAACCCTTCTCGTCGTATCCGGATACATCCTCAAGTCTGGACAAAGCCCTGCTGACGGACTCAAGGCCCGATGATCCGTACAACAGGTCGTAGGCTCCCGCTACGGAATCCATCATCTTCTCGCTGTGGGAGAGTTTGGTTCTTTCTTCGGACAATGCCTCGTCTTCGCCGGTTTTCAGCCCGGCAGCCGCGATTTCCTCCAGCTGGAAACGGTACATATCCAGCATTTGATATGCTTTCTGGCTGGTTTCCTGCAGGTCCTTAAGCTCTTTCTCCACTTTGCTGAATTCGCCGTACAGCTCCTGGTATTTGCGCTTGGCAGGCCCTATGGTCTTATCTCCGTAAGTATCCAGGAGGCTCATATGCTGCTCTGAACGTAGCAGGCTTTGATGCTCATGCTGTCCATGGATATTAATCAGCTTTTCCCCGACTTCACGCAGCATGCTGAGGTTCAGCAGCTGTCCGTTAATACGCGACGTGCTTTTTCCTTGAGACGTCAGCTCTCTTCGAATTAGTAAGTGCTCTTCCGGATCCGCTTCAACCCCCAGCTTCTTGAGCGTGCCCCATACCGGATGCTCCGCAGGCAGCTCAAACAGAGCCTCGATCTCCGCTTTGTCGCACCCGTATCGAATCAGCTCTGCCGAGCCGCGGCCGCCGGCAATTAAACCCAGCGCATCAATGATGATGGACTTACCGGCCCCGGTTTCCCCTGTCAGGACGTGAAATCCGGGATAAAAGTGCACATCCACGCTTTCTACAACAGCCAGGTTCCGAATGGATAGCGTGTTTAACATGTTTACCACCTCCGCTACTGCTAAAAAAATGATCGATATGTCACTACACCTGATTAGGAAATGAAATTTTTGATTTGGGACACCACATGTTCGCCGTCTACTTCCGTACGGCAAATCAGCAAGATCGTGTCATCCCCGCAGATGGTCCCCATGATCTGTGACCATTCCATGTTATCGAGCAGCACGGCAACCGAGTTGGCTGTTCCGGGCAAGCATTTCATGACCACAAGATTGCCGGTTCGGTCAATGTAAACAAAATTGTCGACGAGCGCTCTTTTGAGCTTCTGAACAGGATTGTACCGCTGATCTGTCGGCATGGAGTATTTATATCGCCCATCATCTGTAGGCACTTTTATGAGCAGCAATTCTTTAATATCCCGTGATATCGTAGCCTGAGTAACCTGAAAGCCTTCCGCGCGCAATGCGTCCACAAGCTCATCCTGCGTTTCAATATCCTGGTGGGTAATGATATCCCTGATTTTAATATGGCGTTGTCCCTTCATAAAGAGCCTCCTGAGTATTAACTGTTGTATTCATCATGACCAATCCATTCTTCGTCCGTCCAATCCATGCTTAAACGGTTAATGGTCCCCTCATTCACGTCGATGTAGAGGAGGCCCGCACACTCGGGATACAGCAGCAAAAACGGCATCAACCGATCGCGAATGCCGGAGCCTGTCCACTCCACCGGCATTCGTTCCCGGGCCAGCTTCACCATGTACAGTTCGCCGCTGTCGTCGGATGCAACATAATCTATGAACAACCGACTTAAGATGGGCTTATGTCCCGTTTCAAACGACAAGTTTATTTTTACTTTACCCCCAACCACATCATATCCTTCTTGTTCAAGCATCCCAATGACTGGGTGATCTGGAATGTGCTCATTGATCGGGATGCCCGGCAGTCGGTCCGGTGATGGTGACATCAGCCAACGATTCAGCCTATAACCGATAAGCAAGGCAATGACGACACCAAGCAATATCATTAATAACCAATCATAACGCTCATTCATCCTCTCACCTCGAATTTTGTATTCGCGGATGAGAACATAAATTCCTCTTTTTCAGCAAAAGAAACCCATCATTTCGATGAGTTTCCTGTGAATGTATGAGCCGCTTGCGTGACGACGGTGTCAATCCATTGACTCAATGGGACAGAAGCTTGTCCATCTTCCTGAGTCGGTTCTTCCGAGCTTTCAGATACCTCCGGCTCTAATCGCCAGTGGGCCAGGAATTCAATATTTCCTTCTCCTCCCGTTATCGGAGAGAACGTAAGGTTTTTCAGCTTGAATCCAAGGCCGTCCGCAAAAGTCAGCACCTGCGTTAAAACTTCCTTATGGACCTTCGGATCCCGAACCACCCCGGATTTACCGACCTTCTCCCGCCCCGCCTCGAATTGAGGTTTGATCAGGACGGCTACATCTCCCGGTTTAGCGAGCAGCATCTTCAGAGGTGGCAGTATAATGCGAAGTGAAATAAACGAAACATCGATGCTGGCAAAATCAGGCGGAGGACCGTTCAGATCCTCCGGCGTCATATAGCGAAAATTCGTTCGCTCCATGACGCATACGCGTTCATCGTTACGCAGCGACCAATCCAGCTGGTTATAACCAACGTCGATCGCGTACACATAACTGGCCCCATGCTGGAGCGCGCAATCCGTAAAACCGCCTGTCGATGATCCGATATCCAGCATCGTGCGCCCCTTCATGTCGAGGCCGAACGTACGAATCGCTTTCTCCAGCTTTAGTCCGCCTCGGCTGACATAAGGATGAACCGAGCCCTTGACCTTCAGTTCGGACGTTCTCGGAATTTTCATGCCGGCTTTCTCGATCCGTTCGGTTCCGGCATAGACCAGACCCGCCATAATCGCGGCTTTTGCTTTTTCGCGACTCTCATAATATCCCTGCTCCACGAGCAGGACATCAATTCGTTCCTTCTGAGATGAATCCATATTATACTCCCGATCGTTACTAAGACATAAAACTTCTTTTGCCGAGTACGGCGGTCCGGGCATTCTTCAGGCTCCGGATTTCCTGGCAAACCCCTTCCAGCGTGAGACCTACTTCCTCCCGTTGCTGCGGAATGCTTCCATGCTCGATGAACCGGTCTTCGATCCCCATCAAGGATACGACGGCATCATGGATTCCCTGCTCTGCAAAATATTCCAGAACCGCGCTCCCCAAACTGCCTGCTTGCGAGGTTTCCTCCAGAACCAGCATCGACGTTCCCGTCTTCGCCAAATTCCCCAGCATATCTCCGTCAAGTGGTTTAAGGAAACGGGCATTCACGACTTCTACCGCAATGCCTTCCCGCTTGAGCTGCTCCGCTGCTTCTTCGGCCAGCTGAACCATCGGACCGGAAGCCAGGATGGCATACCCTTCGCCGGGACGGACGACTTCCCAGGTTCCGATTGGAATGGGCACCAGCTCAGTGTCCATCGGAACGCCGCGCACATTGTTCCGAGGGTAACGGTAAGCAATCGGTCCTTCATTATAATCAAGCGCCGTCTTCATCATGTGACGAAGCTCATTCTCGTCTTTTGGCATCATGATGACGATATTCGGGATATGACGCATGAAGGCCACATCGTATACCCCTTGATGCGTTTCGCCGTCTGCACCGACAAAGCCGGCACGGTCAATCGCAAACATCACGTTGGCGTTATGGCGGCAAATATCATGCACGATTTGGTCGTACGCACGCTGCATGAACGTGGAATAGACCGCGAATACGGGTTTCATGCCTTCCATGGCCAGAGCCGCGCACAGCGTTGCCGCGTGCTGCTCGGCAATCCCGACATCGATCATGCGGTCCGGGAATTTCTTGCTGAACGGGATCAAGCCGGAGCCGCCCGGCATCGCCGGCGTAACGGCAACGATGCGTTTATCCTGTTCCCCCAGCTCTACCAAGGTCTGTCCGAACACTTCCGTGTACATCGGATTGCCTACTGCCTTGAGCACTTGGCCGGATTCAATCTTATAAGGGGTGATTCCATGCCATTTATGCGAATCCGATTCGGCCGGACGGTATCCCTTGCCCTTGGTTGTTACGGCATGGATCAGCACGGGACCATCCACATTGTCCGCCTGCTTCAATGTATCGATCAGTTTATTCAGATCATGTCCGTCCACAGGCCCGAGATACGTAAATCCAAGTTCCTCGAATAAAACACCCGGAACCATCATATATTTAAGGCTGTCCTTCATCTTCTCTGCCGTCTTCGCGAGTTTGCCGCCGATGGCAGGGATTTTCTTCAAGACCATTTCCACTTCGTCTTTGGCACGAAGATAAAAACGGTCCGAACGGATCTTGCTTAAGTAGTTATGCATAGCACCGACATTCGGCGCGATCGACATTTCATTGTCATTCAGGATGACCATGAGCTTCTTCTGCTCGTGGCCGATATGGTTTAGCGCTTCAAACGCCATGCCGCCTGTAAGGGCTCCGTCCCCGATCATGGCGATAACCCGATTGTCTTCGCCTTTCAGGTCCCGGGCCATGGCCATACCCATTGCGGCAGACAGCGAGGTGCTGCTGTGACCTGCTTCCCATACATCATGCTCGCTCTCGGACCGCTTGACGAAGCCGCACAAGCCTTTATATTTGCGGAGCGTATCGAATTTATCCATCCGTCCGGTCAAGATCTTGTGTACATAGGCTTGATGGCCCACATCGAAGATCATCTTGTCACGAGGGCTGTCAAAGCAATAGTGCAAGGCCAGCGTGAGTTCAACCACTCCCAGATTCGGTGCAAGATGGCCACCGGTAACGGACAGCTTTTCGATTAGAAAATGACGGATTTGTCCCGCTAAATCCTCGAGTTCGTCCACCGATAGATTTTTAAGTTGTTCTGGTTGTTTGATATTTGGAAGAAGCACGAAGAATCTCCCCGCTTTCCTTGATTAAGTTTACGTTACTAAGCCGATAGTAATTCAGCCATTAACAGACATTATATCACAAAAAAACCGTTTGCATGTAGCGCGCGCTTAGTGGTCCCGGGCCATCAAGAAATCCGCGATCTCCAGCAGCCTTGCAGGGTCGGCGAAGTTCCCTTCGGAAATGACCCGCTTGGCTTCTGCCGTCAGTCGCTCGACTTCATGCCTCGATGCGTCCAAACCGATGAAGTACGGGTAGGTCACCTTTTCCTGTTTCACATCGCTTTGTACCGGCTTCCCGAGCTTGGACTCATCCCCCACGAGATCCAGAATATCATCTTGAATCTGAAAAGCAAGGCCGATATGATGCCCGAAGGTACGCAAGGATTCGATCTGGGCGTCGGAGCACCCGGCAACATGGCCGCCCGCCATCAGCGAGAACATGATCAGATCACTGGTCTTGTGCAGGTGTATATACTCAAGCTGCTCTAACGTCGTGATCCCTTGCTCCCCCTCCATGTCGGCCACCTGTCCGCCTACCATCCCCCGCGGACCTGCATACTCCGCAAGATCCTCCACGATCGACAGCACGCGTTCTGCTGGAACCCCATGCTTTCTGGCAGCCTGGATGACGCTGTAAAAGGCATGCGTCAGCAAGGCATCCCCGGCCAAAATGGCGCTGGCCTCGCCAAACACCTTATGATTCGTCGGCTTGCCGCGGCGGTAATCATCATCGTCCATCGCCGGCAGATCATCGTGGATAAGGGAATATGTATGGACCATTTCCACCGCGCAGGCAACCGGAACGGCTGCTTCACGGCTGCCGCCGCCCGCCTCGCATGCCGCAATGACAAGCAGCGGACGCATTCGCTTGCCGCCTGCCATTAAAGAATACGACATGGACCGCGAAAGGGTTTCAGGAACTTTCCAGCCTGACGGAAAAAGATTCGTGAACTCGCTGTCCAGCCTGTCACAAATTTCATTCATATATTGATGGATCGTAAGTCTGTTATTCACCCAGCTCACCTGTCTCATCCAGCGTCCCGCCGAATGGCTTCCGCTTCAATTCTCCGCCCTCTTCCACGATCATTTCGATTTTCTGCTCGACCTGCTCCAGCTTTTTGCTGCACATCTGCGACAGCTTCATGCCCTGTTGAAATAAATCGATGGCTTTTTCAAGCGGCACATCTCCGTCTTCCAGCTGCTCAACGATTGTCTCCAGCTGAGCCATCGCTTCTTCGAAGCTGATCTCCAGTGTTTCATTCGCCAATCTCTTCATCCTCCTTCATTCCCCACACTTGACATTGCAGCTGTCCATCGTTGACCCTTACGTTCACCAAATCACCTAATTGCACGTCTTCTATCGACTTTACAAGCTTTTGCTCTTTCTCGTCATACACAAGACTGTATCCTCTCGACATGATCTTCAGCGGGCTGAGCGCATCGAGATGTCGCATCTCGGTTTGCAGCTGCGACATCTTGGACTTCATGATTGACTGCATCGCGTTCATTAACTGCCGGTTGGCCTGCTCTTTCCTTTTGGCGGCGAACTCCGCTTGAGTCCGCGGATTATATCGGATCAGGCCCTGGTGCAGCGATTTTTGACGCTGGCGGACCAGGGAAAGCCTGGATTTCAGGTGGCCCTGCAGCCGTTGGGACAGCATGTCCAGCCGTTCGGCATGCTGAAGCATATACCGGCGGGGATGCACCAGGACCGGGGACCGCTGAAGCGATATCAAACGTTCACGGCTCCGCTGAAGGCGCTGCTGCAGCCCTTGATTCAGCTGGCGCTGTCTTTGGGCAAGCTGCCCTCTCAGTTCTGCGCTGCTCGGAACCGCTAGTTCCGCTGCGGCCGTTGGCGTGGCGGCTCGAAGATCCGCGACAAAATCGGCGATCGTAAAATCCGTTTCGTGCCCGACGGCCGAAACAACCGGAATATGGGATTGATAAATGGCTCTTGCAACGATCTCCTCATTAAACGCCCAGAGTTCTTCCAGTGATCCGCCACCGCGCCCAACGATTAGCACATCAGCCTCTGCCATGTCGTTCATCGTCCGAATGGCTTTGACGATCGAAGGCGCAGCCCCTTTGCCTTGAACCAGCACCGGATACAAAATGGTGTTCGCCTGAGGATAGCGCCTCCGGATCGTAATCATGATATCCCGCACGGCAGCCCCCGTTGGCGACGTGATCACACCTATCGTCTTGGGATAGCGCGGCAGCGGCCGCTTGCGATCAGCAGCAAACAAGCCCTCTTCCTCCAGCTTCGACTTCAGCTGTTCATAAGCGAGGTACAAGCTGCCGATGCCGTCCGGCTGCATTTGGACGGCGTAGAATTGGTATTGTCCATCCCGTTCATACACCGACACATTGCCCCGCGCTATGACACGCGACCCTTCCTTGGGGATAAAAGGCAGCCTCTGGTTATGAGTCGCAAACATGATCGCACGAATCCGGCTGCCTTCATCCTTTAAGGTAAAATACATATGTCCGCTGGAATGATGGGTAAAATTCGATATTTCGCCTCGGATCCATACGTCGGATAGCCTGGAGTCGCCTTCCATCTTCATGCGAATATATCGGTTTAAATCCTTAACGGATAATACTCGTCCTGGATCGGCCGTCTTCATGTCAGGCCAGCCCATTCAGCCTTTTGGCGGCTAGGAGCGTATTCTGCATGAGCATCGTGATGGTCATCGGTCCCACCCCTCCGGGTACCGGAGTAATCGGGCCGGACACTGCCTTCACGCTCTCAAAGTCAACGTCCCCGGCAAGCTTTCCGTTCTCCAGGCGGTTCATGCCGACATCGATAACGACGGCGCCGGGTTTCACGTAGCTGGCATCAATCATGTTCGCTCGGCCGATCGCCACGACCAGGATGTCCGCTTGACGCGCGATTTCCGCCATATTCCCCGTTTTGGAGTGGCACATCGTAACGGTCGCGTTCTCGCGCTGAAGAAGAAGAGATACCGGTTTGCCGACGATATTGGATCTCCCGATCACGACCGCATGTTTGCCTGCAATCTCAATGCCTGTCCGCTTAATCATTTCAATTACGCCGGCCGGCGTGCATGGCAGGAGACTGTCATCGCCTATTACGAGGTTACCCACATTAACCGGGTGGAAACCGTCCACGTCCTTCTCCACCGCAATCGCATCGATGACGGCCTTTTCTTCGATGTGTTTAGGCAAAGGTAGCTGGACCAGGATCCCATGGATGGATTCCTGGGCATTGAGCTTGTCCACCAGTGCGAGCACTTCGTTCTGGCTGGAATCCGCGGGCAGACGATGCACCTCGGAATAAAAGCCCAGATCGTGGCATGCTTTCTCCTTGTTGCGAACGTAAACATGCGAAGCCGGATCATCTCCTACAAGTACAACAGCCAAACCAGGACGTACATTCTGCTTGGACAATTGTTCTACTTCTAACGCAATCCCCTTGCGAATTTCTTCCGATATCTGTTTTCCGCTAATAATCGTTGCTTCTGTCATCCTGATCTCTCCTCCATTATGATTGAATCATTACGTTTCAAGCTGGCCATGAACATGCGTGTAGATTTAGGACTGACGGAGCTTCACCTTGACTTGATCTAGCTCTTGAATCATCCGGCCCAATACGCCGTTGACGAACTTGCCCGATTCCTCGGTTCCGAAATGCTTGGACAGTTCGATCGCTTCGTTAACCGCCACTTTCCCGGGCACGTCATCGCGATAAGTCAGCTCGTACACGGCCAGTCGCAGGATTTGACGATCCACGCGGGAAAGACGGCTTACCTGCCAGCCTTTCAAATAATGAGCGAGGAGTTCATCAATCGAATCCTTGGATTCCCATGTTCCGTTGACCAGCTGCAGCACATATTCCTTCATTTGAACCTCGTCGCCGATGACCCGCTCGGTCTCATTCTCTTCTGCCGCTTCGGAGAGCAGCATCGACACGGCTTCCATGCTGTCGACTTCGTTCATCTCCATCTGGTAAAGGCTCTGAACGACAATCTCTCTAGCTACACGTCTTTTCATTATGTTCCTCCTGTGGACCCTGCCGAATCCATTTTTCTAATTAGTATGATCCATTTGCCGTCAAGACTTGACAACAATTAAACGCCAAAAAAAAACCTGTGAATATCTCTCTCCGCAAAAAAGGCGCACTACACCTGTCCTCAGCATTTTTTCCGGAGAAAGCATATCACAGGGTTCATTTAAACGGCCGCCAGCGCTCGGAAAGCCAGCGTCCCCATTCCTGAAAGTGGAAGATGGAGCCCTGGTTCAGATCCTTGCGCTTGCCAAATATATAGCCGATAAATACCACTAATGCAAAGAACAGCATATCCCAAAAACCGGATAATAAATAAATCAGTCCGCACACAAGCCCGCCGGCCACCCCGGCAATTCTTCCTCTGTGACTCTCCCATATTTCTTTCCAAGGCATTTGGGAAGCTCACCTCTATTCCACGCGGCTCTTGAAGCTTGGTGCCTGAACCACGTTAGCAATATATACGGATACGGATGATACGGGTATTCCTGTTGTATCTTCAACGAAGTCGTGCACCTGCTTCTGCACTTCGGTAGTCAGCGTAGGAATGGATTCCTCGCCATCAACCACGGCGCGAATCGCAATATCAAGACCCGACTGGGATACCTTGATCCGCGATTTCAGATCCTTCACTCCGCGGACGCGCGAAGCCGCCTTCAAGCAGAGATTCTCGATCGTCTCCACGGAGATTTGAATATCGCCGAATTCCGTTCGCTGATCGATGGAGTTTAGGTTCGAGCGATCGCGCCTGACGGAGATGTAGAAGAAACGGATGCTCAGCAAAAACAAAACCGCAGCTACGATAATTCCAGCCCAGAAAAGGCGTTGTTCCTGAACATTCGTTAATTCGTAAGGAACAGCGCCACTCAACAGGAGGATGGCAACTACGGATATAACACCGATACTTAAGCTGTAGATAAACAGCAAAAGTCTGTCCATGATTTTGGCCACGATTCAGCACAGCCTCCTTAAATTAGATTAAAACCCTCGACATCGCTGCCCAGGGCTAGCCTGAAACTATTCTATTTGACGCGTTGAGCCAAATCCAATTCTTCCGTCTTCTCCACGGATTTCATGAAATGGACGTCATGAATATGTACATTGACTTCAATCACCGTAAGCCCTGTCATATTCTCAATCGAACGTTTCACATTGCGCTGGATTTCCCCGGCAACTTCCGGCAGTCGATGGCCATATTCCACGATGACGGATACGTCAACGGCAGCTTCCCGTTGTCCGACTTCAACTTTAACGCCCTTGGATAAATTCTTGCGTCCGAGCAGCTCCGCAATGCCGCCTGCAAAGCCTCCGCTCATCCCCGCAACACCGCGTACCTCGACCGTAGCGAGTCCGGCGATGACTTCAATTACTTCCGGTGCAATCTGAATCTCACCGATATCTGTACGTTCAAATTCTGTAGGCAAAGTTTCCGCCATTGTCTCAACACACCTTTCAGAATAAGTTAGCGGATGCACCCGAACTGCAAAACGCATGCGCTCTTATTACTCATACTATACCATTTGGCCAAGTTTATGACAAACTTGGCCAAAGGTTTTAAATCTCATTTTCTTCCAAAAACTTAATATCGAAGTCGCCCTTCAAGAAGGTAGGATGCTTCAGCAGTTTCTGATGGAACGGGATGGTCGAATAGATCCCTTCAATCTCGAATTCAGCCAAAGCGCGTTTCATCTTCGCGATCGCTTCATCGCGGGTCGGCGCCCATACAATGAGCTTGGCAATCATCGAATCGTAATAAGGCGAAATCGTGTAACCGGGATATGCCGCGCTGTCCACCCGCACGCCGGGCCCCCCCGGAGGCAAATAGAATTGAATGGTTCCCGGTGCAGGCATGAAGCCCTTGTCCGGATTCTCGGCATTGATCCGGCACTCGATAGACCAGCCGTTAATGACAACATCCTCTTGACTGAAGGAAAGCGTGTTGCCTTCAGCAACGGAGATCATTTCCTGAATCAGATCCACGCCGGTTACCATCTCCGTTACCGGATGCTCCACCTGAATCCGCGTGTTCATCTCCATGAAGTAGAACTGTCCGTCCTGGCCCAGCAAAAATTCAAGCGTGCCGGCACCGGAGTAGTTTACCGCTTTTGCCGCGCGAACGGCGGCTTCACCCATTCGGCTGCGTACCTCTTCACTTAGCACCGGACAAGGAGCTTCTTCAACCAGCTTCTGTCTCCGGCGCTGCACGGAACAGTCACGCTCCCCGAGATGCACGGCGTTGCCGTGTTTATCGGCGATAATCTGAATCTCCACGTGCTTCATGCCGGTGAGATATTTTTCAAGATACACGCCAGCATTGCCAAAAGCCTTTTGGGCTTCCTGCTGGGCGTTCGTAATCTGTTTGATCAGCGATTCCTCATCCTCGGCGATTCGAATCCCCTTACCTCCGCCGCCTGCGGTCGCTTTGATAATGACCGGATAACCGATGTCGCGTGCGAGCATGACGGCCTCGTCCAGATCCTCGACCAATCCGTCGGACCCGGGAATAACCGGAACCCCCGCATCCTTCATCGTTTGCTTCGCCACCGCCTTGTCGCCCATACGGTTGATCGCGTCGGCGGAAGGGCCGATAAAGGTAATGTTGCAGGATTCACAGATCTCCGCGAAATCCGCGTTCTCGGCCAAAAAGCCGTAACCGGGGTGAATCGCGTCACACTCGGTCAGCGTAGCCACGCTCATGATATTCGTGAAATTCAAATAGCTGTCTTTCGATAATGTAGGGCCGATGCAATAGGCCTCGTCCGCCAAGCGAACGTGCAGAGATTCCCGGTCCGGCTCCGAGTATACGGCAACGGTTGCGATGCCAAGCTCCCGGCAAGCCCGGATGATACGGACTGCTATCTCTCCGCGGTTCGCGATAAGCACTTTTTGAATTGTCATGCAGTAACCTCCTTCGGACTCATACGACTCTCGTTCTTGGCGAGTCCCTCCATATTACTCCGGCTTCACCAGGAACAGAGGCTGCCCGAATTCTACAAGCTGACCGTTCTGCGCGAGAACCTCAACGATTTCGCCCTTGATCTCTGCTTCCAGTTCATTCATCAGCTTCATGGCCTCGATGATGCAGACCGTCGATTTCTCCGTCACCTTGTCCCCCGGGCTTACAAACGGCCCAGCCTCAGGCGATGGGGAACGGTAGAAGGTTCCTACCATCGGTGATACGATTTTATGTAATGAGCTGTTGCTATCCTCCGCTGAATCCTGCTGAGGTGCCGCTGCAGGTGCTTGATTCCCCGTATTCGGCTGTACGATCTGCGGTGCCATCACTTGCTGAGCCGGTATGTACGCTTGCGGCGCGGCCTGATAGTTGTTAACGACCTCGGCTGCATTGGGTTTCTTAATGGATAAGCGTGTACCTTCGCTCTCAATCTCCAGTTCATGCACGGAAGTTTGATCCACCAGCTTAATAAGTTCCTTAATTTCGTTTAATTTAAACATGATCGACGTTCACTCCTTCACTTTCTTGGAAGCCCTTGCTTAGGACAGTCAGTCAATAGCTTAGAGTATTATATCACAATCGAGCGAAATAGAAAGAGCCCAAGGCAATCCTTAGACTCTTTCGGGTTTATCGTATATCCGTGGTTTATGTTGAAATCTGCGGACAAGCTTATGGCGCAACATATTGGACGGTTACTTTATCCGGCGAAACCTTCAATTCCTTCATCACAAGACTGACGATGTCCGCCGCGCCTTTGGCATCGAGTTTCTCGCTCAGAACGACCACATTATATTTCTCGCTCTCTTCCTTTACTACGGCGTTGCCGAATTGCTGCTGCAGCGTTTCCTCGATGCTGAGAATGACTTCCTCTTTCGCTTCCGCCGCTTTCAGCTGCTGGGTAGCTTGTGCTGTTTCTTCCGGTTTATTTTCATGGTTGTCGATTTTTGTCATTAATTCATCGTATAATTTATTATTTTTTTGTGCGCGGTCCAGTTTATAGGAATCCAGCTGTGCGACTGCAGAGGTTGCGTTGGCTGCCACTTCCTCCAGCACTTCTTTATCCGATTTTTCGCCGCTCGTGCTGGTGGTGTCCTTGGAAGTCTCTGCTTCCTCCTTGCCGGTGCTGCTGGCGTCTTTGGATTTATCGGCTCCGTCCGTGGATTCCTTCACTTCCGGTTCTTGCGGCTTATCCGCTTCTCCGGCCGCTTTCCCTTGGTCATCCTGCTCACCTTGCGTTGCCTCTGCAGGATCCTCCGTGCCGGTTACGCCCGTATCCGTCGTTCCTGTCCCTTGCTCGTTGGCTCCGGAATCTCCGTCCGTGCCTTCTTCGAGAACTTCGTTCACAACCAGCTCGTCGCCTGCGGTTCCATTGGCTTCCTGTCCTGCGCCGGGCTTCTGACCGTCCACCTGCGTGCTCTCGGCAACCGGCGGCGCTTTCGTTCCCGAATCGTCCGTGAACAAGTAGTAAGCGGACAGGATGACCATTAAACTAAGCATGGATACTAACCATATGGTTTGTCTTTTGTTATTCATTTGAACTTTTCCTCCTTTAATTGAAAACCTGTGGCACGAATGATCGGATCATCCGCAGGACTTTACGTTATTCCTGTTTGCGAGGGACGACGGATATACGATAAGATGGAACGTTCAGACCCCGCTGGATCGCATCCACGATCAAGCTCTTTACGACTTCATTCTCGGCCCCCTTGGCTACGACGAGCACGCCGCGGACCTGAGGTTTGATCTTCTTGGTGACGATCGGCGTCTCTTCGCCCGAAGAATCATAAGTGACGATCTGGCCATCGCGCTGGTAACTCGTAACATGGCGTTTCCCTCCGTTGGCATCGGTTTCTTCCGTGAGTTCCTGCGTATCCTTCATATTTCGCTGCACCACCAGTTCTTCCGTAGACTCCACGGTCACCATGACATCCACGGACCCGACGCCGACGATCTGTTCCAGCATCGTCTTGGTGCGCATTTCGAAATCCTGCTCGATGCTTTCGAATTCACCGCCGCCGCTGCTGCTCGCAGCCCCCTGGGTCGTTGAGACCGCGGCGGTATCCGGCGGCGGTTCGCGGCCGATATTCTCATGATCCAGCTTCTTGACATTGACGAAGGAGTTGAACAGCATGATCGCGACGCCGATCAGGCCAAGTATGATCAGCCACCTGAAGGTCTGCATCTTCCTTGCTCCACCGGCTCCTCCGCCAAGCCACTGCTCCAACCGCTTCAACCAATTTCCCATCATCCTCACCTCCGCTACAGCTTGTTATCCTGATCCTGCCCCGGCGTATATATCGTGATCAGCTCCGGCTCCAAATCCCACCGGCGGCTGATGTAGTCCCGAACCGGTTCTGCTCTGGCTACCTCGGCTTTGCTGACTGCCTCTGCGTTTTCTTTTGCTGCCGCTTTCCCATCCTGCTCCTGTGCCATGGACTCCACGTTCACCTGAACGGAATCCACAGGCGGTACGCCGATGGGACGTCTATCGTCTTCCCCAAGCTCTGCATCCGCCGGCTCATCTCCAGCCAGCCTTACGTCAACGGAGCGTATCGCAGCGCCGGCATATTCCTTGCCCTGCCCGGCAACCGCGGCCAGCACCACCTTGACCTCTTGAACGGCTTCCCCCGTTTCAGCCGCGATCTCTTCTTTCATCACCTTGGCTAATTCATTGCCAGCCCATTGCAGGCTTTGACTCTGCTGCGTATCCTTGAGCTTTTCAGCCTGGGCCATGATATGCTCCAGCTGAATTTCCTCCGGCAGCCCCTTCTCCTGCCGCTCCAGTTCCATCGCCAGCTGGTTCTCCGGCGGATCCGTAATTAATGTAATGATGGGACTGAGCAGCGTAAGCAGAATCAACAAGCTCAGGACTAGCCTGGCGTAGCGTTCAAGCGCCTTCCCGGGCAGGATCAAATCAACGAAGGCCGCAAAGAGAACCACCATGATGACGCTTTTCAGCCAATCTCCAAGCCAGTCCATTCGTCATACCTCCTAAGCTTTGGCGCCGCGTATCATCTGCCTCACCTCATCATGACGGTGATGTTGGCAGCCGTGAGCAGTATCGTTATGGCGAGAAAGAACATCAAGCTCACCGCGGCCAAGGCCGCGAAAACGTACAGCATCGTCTTACCGATCGTCTGGAGGCAGGTGCCGATCGGGGTATCGCCGAGCGGCTGCATGACGGCCGCCGCGACGTTATATATCAAGGCAAGCGTCAAGATCTTGATCGCAGGAAATGCGCAAAGGAACAAAATGATGATGACCCCCGCCAGCCCGATGGAATTCTTAACTAGCAGCGAAGCCGAGATTACGGTATCCGTCGCATCTGCGAACATCTTGCCGACTACCGGAACGAAATTGCCGGTTACGTATTTGGCTGCCCGGATGGTTACGCCGTCCGTAACCGAGCTGGTCAGCCCTTGAACGGAGATAACTCCCAGGAACACGGTAAGCAGCACACCCAGGACGCCCATCGAGATCCCTCGCAGCAGATTCCCAAGCTGGGTCAGCTTGTACTTTTCGGATAAGGAGCTAACCAGATGCAGCAGAGCCGAGAAGAATAAAAGCGGGAACACAATCGTGCTGATCAGCGTGCCTACCGTATGTACCATGAATATGACCAGCGGATGGGCCACCGAGACGGTGACGACATTGCCCATCGAGGCCATCAGCGCAAAGAGCAAAGGAAGCATGGCCATCATGAAATCGATCATTTGGGTGATGGCGTCCCGCGCATATCCGATCGCGATGCTGAAGCTGTTGACCGCGATGACCAGTACAACCATGTAACAGATCGTATAGGCTACCCGGCTCACGGTGCTTTTTTCGAACGCTGTCTGCAGGTTCTCTAGAATCAAGCTCATAATGCTCAGCATGACGATGGTCGCCAGCAGCTTGCCGTTATAGAGCACCTCGTGCCACAGATATTTTCCGATACCGGACATAACCCCTTTGAAGCTCAGCCCGTCGCCGCCCGGCAGCAGCATATCCATCAGGGAGGGCGTCCTGCCATCCGGGAAGAACCCGCCGTAATCCTTCATGAGCCGGTCCCAGTATTTCTCGACCTGATCCGTTGGCAGCTGCTGCGTCTGCTGCTCGACCCACTCATCGGCCGGATTGGCGGCTGCAGTCGCATCGATCGTCCCGCAGAACCATCCGGACAGCAACAGCATCGGGATCAGTAGGCTAAACACGGCCAAGCCTCTTCGAAGTGTTGCTCCTGTCACCATGTCCCCCCACCTTTTTTCAAGCCGGGAGGAGCTTCAGGACCGTCTCGATGATGATCCCGATAATCGGTACAGCGAGCACCAATATGAGCACTTTTCCCGCCAATTCTATTTTGGATGCGATCGATTCCTGTCCGGCATCTCGAACGATCTGTGCCCCCATTTCCGCGATATAGGCGATTCCGATGATTTTCAGAACCGTCTTCAGATAGATGATCTGAACGCCGGAATTCTCCGCCAGATCTTCCAGCATGGATATGACATTACCGATCTTTCCGATCAGGAACAGGAAGATGAGGAGCGATGTCGCCACGGCGAGAAGAAAGGCAAAGAGCGGTTTCTGTTCCTTGACAATCAAGATCAGCACGGTAGCGATGATGCCGAGTCCTACCACCTGGATAATTTCCATAAATGTCCACCTACTGGAATAGAAAAATACTTTTGATTTCCTTCAGCAAATCGTCTAGCAGCCTTACGACCATAAACAATACAACCACGAATCCGATGAGGGTCACCCAATGCGCCATATCCTCTTTCCCCATCTGTTTCAGGACGGTATGAATCATGGCAATGATGATGCCAATACCGGCAATCTGGAAGATCGCGTTCACTTCAATGTTCATTTCCCTTGGCACCTCGCTAAAAGATCAATATGACGATCAATGCTCCGATGAGCAGTCCCAGACTTTTGCTCATTTTTTCATATTTGACCTGGTCATCCCTTGCCGCTGCTTCTTCATGCTTGAGCTGTCCCACGGCCAGAGCGATATGTTTGATCTGGTCCTGTCTGTCACTGGTGCCAAGTACGCCGCTTAGCTGTTCCAATACCTCACGTTCGGCACTTTTCATCGATGTTCGCCTCCAATGTTCGCCAAGCGCCTTGCGGATGCTGTCTTGTGCGGATAACCCGTAATCGGGTCTCATGTAAAGCGCTGCGGAGGCCAACAGGGATTTGAGCGGTTCACGAAGGGAAACGCCGATTCGCTCCAGTGCGTCGGGCAGCGGCGTAAAGCCGTAGCTGATTTCCGTCTCCAGCCGTTGAAGCGCGAGAATAAGTTCTCGCAGCTGTCTGGGTCTTGCTGCGAATTGCTGGGCTTGGTAGAATCCGGCTAAGGTTCCTGCACCCAGCACGAGCACGGCCCCGACCAGTTTAAGCATAGGCATCACCTCCCGGCTGGCCGCTGATAGCCGTCTGAAGCGTTCGCTGGCCTCCGTCATACAGCTTGTATGATCGGTGGTCGCCCGTTCGGCTAAGAACCGCATACATTTCAAACATCCGGTTCTCCAGAAGTCCCGAGAGGGCGGGCCGGCCCCGCATGTCCTGAACGGATGAGCCATGCGCCGTTGCAATCACGCTGATGCCGGCATGCAAAGCCTCAATCACCGCTTCCGCATCCTCCGGCCGGCCGATCTCGTCCACAATGAGCACGTCCGGAGACATCGAACGGATCATCATCATCATCCCTTCGGCTTTCGGACAACCATCCATTACGTCCGTGCGAGGGCCGACATCGAATCCGGGTACGCCGCGCAAACAACCCGCGATCTCGGAACGCTCGTCGATGATACCCACCTTCATTCCCGGCCAATGCACGGAAGAGTTTCCCCACTTGCCGTAGCTGATCTGTCTAGCCAGGTCTCTGAGCAGCGTCGTTTTGCCTTGCTGGGGCGGAGATAAGATCAGCGAGTGCATCACCCTTTTCCGTTTCCGGTCAAGCAGATGAGGAAGGATGTCGTCCGCCGCTCCCTGTATTTCCTTGGCAATCCGGACATTAAATCCGCTGATATCCCGGATGTGCTCCACCCTGCCGCCGCTCAGCACCGTCCGGCCCGTAAGCCCGACCCGATGGCCCCCTGGTATGGTGATAAACCCCTTTCGCAGCTCTTCTTCCATGGTGTAGAGGGAATGATTGCTGATAAGGTCCAGCAGCCTATGGGTATCTTCACGCGTCGGCTTATACGCTTCTTCAGGCCGCAAGGTGAGTCCGCCTCGCCTGTCCAGGAAATGATGCTTGCCCGCCGAATTGATCTCCAGCGGACGCTCTTCCCGGATTCGTACCTCCTCCACATGTTCGAGAAGCTCTTTCGATAGGTTCAGCAGCATGCGTTTGACGGTTTCGGGAAACAGGTCTAACCAATTCAATGTCATATCAATTTCCCCCAGGTTGTCCTTTGTGATCATCTTCTAATAAGAGCACTTCATATCCCATGTGTATGCTTGTACCTAAAAAATATGCAGCGAATCTATCATTTTTTTAAAACCCCGTATAAGAGACAGGAGACGCCGCACAATATCCAGCCGATCTTCCCCCATGACAATTTATCTGCCATTCCCACCAGGCCGATGGTTGTGGTCAAAATCAAAATGAGCGGACCCGTAAACGCCAATGCCGAATTCACGGCAAGCGCTTTATCGACTTGGTTCAGGCGCAGCATGATGATGGCCGCGACGATCTCAAGGCTGCCTGAGAAAATCCGAAGCGTTGCCATACTAACGACAAACTTGTCCAGCATGCGATAATCCTCCTTCTTCCTTCTTCACATGTGTGATGATTAAAAATATGCGGGGCCCTCTCGTTTTATCTCTATTTTTTCAATTTCATAGAAGGGAACTTCGAATCTTTCGAACAGCACAAAAAATCCCGGCCATAAATGACCGGGATGAACTCTATTAATATCGATGATGACGGTTGAATCCTGTTATCGGCGTACCTGCGGTCCGCCTACGGAAGCCTGCTGATCCGTATCCAGTCCGTACGCGGTATGAAGCGCCTGCACGACCCCTTCGAGATTGCTTCCCTCGATGACGCAGGATACTTTGATCTCGGACGTGCTGACCATTTTGATGCTGACTCCCTGCCGGGAGATCACGTCAAACATTTGTGCCGCCACGCCGGGATGGCTGACCATGCCCGCGCCGACAATCGATACTTTCACAAGATGGTCTTCCGAGGTAACGTCGCGATACGGCAGCTTGCCGCGAATGTGTTCGATCACGGACAACGCACGCTCCAGATCCGCCAGGGACACCGTAAAGGAAAAGTCCGCTTCGCCGTTCTGCACGCCGCTCTGCACGATGATATCAACGTCAATCGATTCTTTTGCAAGCTCTCCGAACACTTGGGCCAGAACGCCCGGCGTATCGGCTACGCCCAGAATACTGATTCTCGCTACATTCTTGTCGAATGCTATTCCGCTGACAACCACACCTTGTTCCATGCTTGTTTCCTCCTTAACAACCGTACCCTCGTTATGATTAAAGCTGGATCTGACGACAAGCTTGACTTGATTATGCTTCGCATACTCGACCGCACGCGGGTGAAGAACAGCCGCGCCAAGATTGGCAAGCTCGAGCATCTCGTCATAGGATATCTCCTTCAGTTTCCGCGCGCATTTGACTACCCGCGGATCCGTGGAGTATATCCCGTCCACATCCGTATATATTTCACATACATCCGCTTGAATGGCAGCCGCAAGAGCTACCGCGGTGGTATCTGAGCCCCCGCGTCCAAGCGTTGTAATTTCTCCGTCTTCGGACATGCCCTGGAATCCCGCGACAATGACGACATTTCCTTCGCCAAGCGCTTTGTGCACGCGCTCAGGCTTTATATCTGTAATGCGGGCTTTACCATGGACGGCTTCCGTGCGGAATCCCGCCTGCCAGCCGGTCAAGGACATTGCCATGCGTCCAAGACCGTGAATCGCCATGGATAGCAGCGAGATGGATATCTGCTCCCCCGTGGTCATCAGCATATCCATTTCCCGCGCCGGTGGATTCTCGTTTAACAGCTTTGCCTGGTCAATCAAATCGTCCGTCGTATCCCCCATGGCAGACACCACGACTACACATTGATGACCTTCATCTTGTTTCTCTACAATTCTTCTGGCAACGCGCTTCATGCGTTCTGTATCCCCTACAGAGCTGCCTCCGAATTTCATGACGTACAGTGACAATGCTTCTTTCACTCCCCACTAATATCGGTATGTAACAGTACTCAGGTGGTTTCTCACTTTAAAACAGTATAATACGAAAGTGAGTCACCCCGTCAAGGCTTTTCAAGGCAAAAAGAAAACAGACTTAGGCTTCCGGGCCCGCTTATCGCAAAAAACTCCCGTACATTCGTACAGGAGTCGCGTTGGTTTAGAAGATATTGGCACCCCGTCCATCGTTGAAGGGTCCCGCTTATAGCATGTTACGCACGGGAAATGTATTTACCTTCGCGTGTATCGATCAGAAGCACATCGTCTTCGTTAATGAACAGCGGTACTTGTACATTCAGGCCGGTTTCCACTTTGGCGTTCTTCGTAGCGCCGGTAGCCGTGTTGCCTTTGATGCCAGGCTCGGTTTCAACGACCTTCAGCTCGACGCTGTTAGGCAGGTTGATCCCGAGGATCTCGCCTTGGTAGCTGATGATGTTAACGTTCATGTTCTCTCTCAGAAAGTTAAGCTCCCATTCCAGCTGCTCGCTGGTCAAGCTGAACTGGTCGTAAGTTTCGTTGTCCATGAAAACATGCTCTTGACCGCTGGCATAGAGATACTGAACGCCACGGTTGTCGATGATGGCGCGGCCAATCGTTTCGCCTGCACGGAACGTCTTCTCAACGGTGTTGCCGTTGCGAAGGTTTTTCAATTTGGAACGTACGAAAGCTGCGCCTTTACCCGGCTTAACATGCTGAAAATCCAATACGGTGAAAATATCGCCATCAACTTCTACGGTCAAACCTGTTTTAAAATCGTTAACTGAAATCACTAAGATTCCCTCCTAAGGATGCGGTCTATTTAATATAGTACACATTTTTCTTAAAGCACAAGCTCAAAAAGGCGATTTTTGAACCATTATTACAATATGGTGTAATCTTTGGACGAGCTTGTCAGTATGCGAATGCCCGTTTCCGTGATGACGATATCATCTTCGATGCGGACACCGCCAAGTCCAGGCAGGTAAATGCCCGGCTCCACCGTTACGACCATGCCGGGCTGCAGCACGTCATCGCTCAGCTTGGAAAGCCGCGGCGATTCATGAACCTCCATGCCCAATCCGTGCCCCGTGCTGTGGCCGAAATATTCCCCGTATCCGTAACGCGAAATAATATCGCGAGCCAAAGCGTCTGCCTCGCGTCCCGTCATGCCTGGTTTAATATGATCCAGTGCGTGAAGCTGCGCTTCGAGCACGATATCATAGATCTCCTTCAGCTTCGGATCAGGACGGCCGAGCGCCACGGTTCTCGTGAGATCGGAGCAGTACCCGTCCAGCAGAGCGCCGAAATCAAACGTAACGAATTCGTTCCCTTGAATGACCCGCTCGCTGGCTACGCCGTGAGGAAGCGCCGAACGCTCGCCGGAAGCAACGATCGTGTCGAAGGAAGACGCGGTTGCGCCATGCTTGCGCATGAACATTTCCATCTCGAGATCGATTTCCCGTTCCGTTTTGCCGGCAGCCAGAATCGTCAGGACATGGCTGAACGTCTGATCAGCCAAATCCGCTGCCCGCTGCATAATGCTCAACTCTTCGGCATCCTTGAATATACGCAAGTCTTCTACAAGGCCCGAAACCGGCATCAGGCTGATGGGCGCGAGCTGTTCCGAATATGCGGAAAACACGCCGTATGTAACATGGTCCTGTTCGAATCCGAGCGATGTGATGCCTTCGGAAGACAACAGATCCTTGACCGTCTCCATCACCTTCGGCCCGTGCTCGACCACTTTAAAACCGGCGGCTTGCTGCGGTGCTTGCGTCATATAGCGGAAATCCGTCAACAGATAGGCCTCATCGCGTGTGATCAGCACATATCCGGCTGAACCGGTAAAGCCCGTTAAATATCTGCGGTTGATCGGGCTTGCAACCAGCATAGCCGTCAAACCTTTGCCTTGAAGCTGTTCGCGCAATTTAACCACTCGTTTGTTACTCATTCTAACCACTCTCCTCTCACCCTTATCCCGAAATAGGAGCTACCCTTCTTGCTCGACCAGGACTTGCAGTAGAGCCGACAAGCCCAATGTGTAACTCGCCGCGCCAAAACCCGCGATTTGTCCGACAGCCACAGGCGCTATGACGGAGGTATGACGAAATTCCTCTCTGGCGTGAATATTCGAGAGATGAACCTCGACTGTCGGAATGCGGGCAGAACTGATGGCATCACGCACAGCGTAGCTGTAGTGAGTCAGTGCTCCCGGATTAAGGAGTATGCCGTCAGCCTGTCCGATCGCTTCATGAATACGGTCAATGATAGCACCCTCATGATTAGACTGAAAGAAGGTAATACCGATACCGGCGAGATCCGCCTGTTTACGCAAATTATCTTCGATCGCCTGCAGGCTGAGCGAACCATAAATGCCCGGTTCCCGGAAGCCGAGCAGGTTTAAGTTCGGTCCGTTTATCACCCATATGGATTTCATAGGGCTTCCCACCTTTTCGTCAAATAACCAAAAGCTATTTTACCATAGGCGGCATCGGGTTGAGAAGTTTTTCTTGGCTAACCCGTCAGCTTCTTCGGTTCACGCAGTTTCTCGTCGGTGAATTCCTGCGCAATCGTATAACCGATAAAGAGGCCCCATAATATAAAAATACAAACCTCCGAAATGTTTGTATCCCAGGACAGCTTCTTCACCGGGTCCGTCAGCCGAAGCCAGGGATTGAGCGCAACAAACAGCACCGCCCACCACACGATTCCGTAAGCTATCCCGGGCCATGGGCCCTTCAACTTCCTGAACAGGGCTACATAAATGAGGGAAGCGATGACGGAAAAAGCGATGAAGGACAGCCACCCGGCGATTTGCCCGGCTGTGGTCTTGAGGAATTCATGTTTGAAAAATGGCTCCAGCAAAAAACCGGGTACAACCTTCGTGAATCTCAACCAGTAAAAGATCCAAAGCACGCCCCCCCAGATCAGGCCCGCATAATAGCCTAGCTCCAGGGCAAACGTAAACGGATTGGTTATCTGGTTCTGCTTACGAAATTGATGTTCATGCATGGATTGATTCTCCTCTTCTTCGGTTATCGAAAAGCCCCGCTGTTTCTCCATTTCATCTCTGAAAGTAGTATGCACCGCTTCCCCTGCCCTAATCCAACTAGAAATTACTTTCAAAATTCGATACAATAGTTCATAGAACGAATAACATGTCAGGGAGGGTGAACTGGTTGTCCGATAAGTCAACCCCGATCAGCTATGGAGGCCAAGCTGTAATCGAAGGCGTTATGTTCGGCGGCAAGCATGTGAATGTGACGGCCGTGCGGCGTAAAAATAATGAAATCAAGTTTCTCGAGGTGCCTCGCGAAGACAAGGCATGGGTTCGGAAGCTGCGGAAGATCCCGCTTCTTCGCGGCATCGTCAGTCTCATAGATTCTACTATCAAAGGCTCCAAACATTTGAATTACTCTGCCGATGCTTATGCTGACGATACGCTGGAGCCCGAAGAACGCGAGAAGCAGAAAGAGAAAGAAGACTCCGGCTGGAGTTTAAGCATGATTATCGGTGTGGCCGCCGTCAGCGTGCTTTCCTTTGTTTTCGGCAAGCTGCTGTTTACACTCGTTCCTGTTTTCGTAGAGGATTTCTTTTTTGGCGATACATTTGATCACTATATCGTGCATAACCTGATTGAAGGCGTTATTAAATTAATACTGCTTCTCGTGTATTTATGGGCGATCTCGCAAACACCCGTCATAAAAAGGCTCTTTCAGTACCACGGCGCCGAACACAAAGTCATCAGCGCATTTGAAGCCGGCGAAGAGTTGACGGTGAAGAACGTTCAGAAATATACGCGGCTGCATTATCGCTGCGGCAGCAGCTTCATGATGCTGACCATTGTACTCGGCGTCGTTGTCTACTCGGTGGTGCCATGGGATACCATGACGCAGCGGGTCATTCAAAGAATTGCGCTTCTTCCGGTCGTGCTTGGCGTTTCCTTTGAATTCCTGAAATTGACCAATGCCATGCGGGACCTGCCGGTACTCCGTTTCCTCGGATATCCCGGTCTGTGGCTGCAGCTTTTGACGACGAAGGAACCTACTGATGATCAAGTTGAAGTATCCATCGCATCCTTTAACAGAATGCGTGAGTTAGATGCTCAATACGAGAATGTTACAGTTCACCAATCTGTGACAGGAAGTGTGCTGGATCCCGCGAAAGGGTGATAATCCATGAGAAGGCATGCGATCATTTTTTGGACGGCGATTACGTTGGCCGCCATAGGGCTACTGGTATTCCTGTTAGACCCTGGATCAAGAATGAGAATATTGATTCCTCTAATTATTGTTGCTGTCGTGTATGTGCTTTACAAGTTCCCGCCACGCCGTTTTAACAAACGGCCCAAGGTGAAGCCTTCCAAGCGGACGGCGGCGAAACTGGCGGCGGCTAAGAACAGCACCGTACGCAAAAGCAACCCCACTGCTAAACGTAAACAGTATCCGTTTCAAGTGATCGATGGACACAAAGGAAAATCCGACCCATCCGATGATGTTCCTAAATACCATTAACCGGAAAAACCGCCCGCCCGCGCATGCATATGCCGGGTGGACGGTTTTTTTAATGTTCGGCATCCCAGCGGGTGAAAAACATCGTGCCGGCCGTCAGACCGGAATTGTACAAATTCTCACTTTCCTCTTTGGTCAGATTAAAATGGGTGGTGCCGATGCCGAGCGTCGGAATTTTGATCGTGCGATTTCGGTTTTGCTGCTCGATATAACGTTCATCGTGTGCGGACAGCATCGTCTCGAACATGGCGGTTAACATGCCGATCGGGCCTTCGATCAGATGAGGCAGGTTGCTGTTCTTCCCGACCATTTGAAAGCCAAGCACCGGCAGGGGCTTAGGCCCACCCTTCGATTCGCGATCAAAAAGCCATAAGGGGAAGTTGCTGAGCAGTCCCCCATCCACGATATAAACAAATTGTTCGCCGAACGATTTGCCTTTAGCGGCCCGGCCCAACAAACGAAGAATGACGGGGTCAAAAAAATAGGGGATGCTGCAGCTCATGCGCACAGCCTTGGCTACGGGAAAGGTAGCAGGGTTGATCCCGTATTGGCGGAGATCATCCGGAAGCACCAGCAGCCTGCCATTGGTGATATCCGATGCCACGATATAAAGCTTGCCTGCCGGGATGTCCGAGAAGGTAAATATCCCTTTCGCCAGCAGGATTTCCCTTATCCAATTCTCCAGGGCTTCTCCGGAATAGAGCCCCTTCTTAATCAACACCCGCAAGGCAGGACCGATAAACTTCGTATTAAATATGGGTGCCCGCTGGAGAAACGAATGAAAGGGCGTTTCCTCGATAATGCGTTTGATTTCGTCAGCTCGGTAACCTGCTGCCAGCACGGATGCCACGATGGAGCCCGAGGAGGTTCCGGCAACGCGGCTGAATACCATGCCGGCATTCTCCGCCGCCTTGACAGCCCCGGCAAGCGAGATGCCCTTGACCCCCCCGCCTTCAAAAACCGCATTGATGTGCATATAAAAATCCCCCGCCTCACATGGTCTAATGACTATGTATGAGCGCGGGGGATGTTTCATACCTATAGGACGTGCAGATTTATCTATAATATGATTGCAATTGATCTTTAATGCCTAACGGATTGCTTAAAATATTCTCTGCTCTAAAGAAAATGCTGCCTTTCACTTCGGCATGGTTTTGATTGTACTTCAATTGATTGATGATTTCCGATGCGCTCTGCCAGCCGATTTCGCTGGTTCCCAGTTTGTAGGGGGCATGACCGATCAGAAGATCTACGCCGGTTCCTTGTACTTCGCTGGCCCACCAGTCCACCAGCTTATCATAGTCGGCTGCCGGATTACTCATGCTCCAGTAGATCTGCGGTGCGACGTAATCGATCCAGCCGTTCTGGATCCAGGTCCGCACATCGGCATACATGCTGTCATACGCCGTTACACCGGCTTTCGTATCCGATCCCGTCTTATCCACGGACTGGTTACGCCATACGCCGAAAGGGCTGATTCCGTATTCGACGTCCGGTTTCACGCGATGAATGCTCTCTCCAAGCGATTGGACAAAGGCATTGATATTTCCGCGGCGCCAATCCGCAAGATTAGCGTAGGCTCCATGATTGAACTCGCGGTATGCGGCGTCATCGTTAAAGACCGTATTGGACGGATAGAAGTAGTCGTCCAGATGGATGCCGTCAATATCGTATCCGTTAACGACCTCCATGATCGTATCGATGATATGCTGCCTGGCTTCTGGAATCCCAGGGTTAATGTACAGCTGCTTGCCTGTATTCACGATCCAATCCGGATGACTTAGCGCAACATGGGACGGATGGAGCGATGCCGTCAAAATATCGGTGTTCGCCCGGAATGGATTAAACCAAGCGTGAAATTCCATGTTCCGTCTGTGCGTTTCCTCTACCATGAAAGCAACCGGGTCGTAACCCGGATCGGCACCTTGAATGCCCGTCAGCACCTTCGACCACGGTACCATGGTGGAAGGATACAATGCATCACCGGCCGGACGTACCTGCACGTACACGGTATTGATGCCAACATCCTGGAGCGAATCCAGCAAGGCGATGTAAGAGGCTTGCTGCTGTTCCGCGCTGGTCTTCGTTTTCGGCCAGTCCAGATTGAACACGGTGGATATCCAGGCCCCTCTGACTTCATCCCCGGTTGATACCGGCGGAGGAACGACGACCGAGCCCGTGGACAGCGAGATGCGCTGTGCCGCCTGATTCCACTCAACTTGAACGCCCAGATTCTCGCTGATGAAACGCAGCGGAACCATGACCCGGCCGTTCTTGATTTCAACGGAAGCATCCAGCGCTACCGATGATCCATTCACGAGGGCGGTTTTTTTGCCGGATGTCAATTGCAGGCTCGAACCGTCCTTTCCGATTGTTACCGTCTTCGACTTCTGATTCCAAGCGACCGAAGCGCCAAGTCCTTCACTGATGATCCGCGTAGGAACCATGGTCACGTTAACCTTCGGCAATATGTAAGGAGATACGTCACTGTTCAGGTTTACACCGTCCAACTGAATGCTGATACGAGCCGCCTTCGCTTGCGCGGTTGGGACCACCGACGGGAGACACAATAGCAGCATGATCAGCACCAACAACCATCTACGAAGCTTCATTTCTATTAATCCTCCGAAAATATGAAATTTGCAGGTAATCTAACCTATTACTATAACCATGTAAATATGACGGTTCAGTTAAAAAAGCATCTGTCACAAGCGGACAGATGCCACATTACGATTCGTTGACTAATTCGTTATGAACGTCACGCAAATCCTGAAGTCGATTCTCATCACGCTTGAAATATTCCACAAGCGTCTCAATTCTCGTAATGGAATCCCAGCTCAAGTGATGCTCGATTCCTTCAACGTCCCTGTAAATGTTTTCATCCTGTACACCGATCATCTCAAGGAATTCCTCAAGCAAATGATGACGTTCCATGAGCCGCTTGCCCATTTTTTTGCCTTTGCTGGTCAGAACCAAACCACGATATTTTTCATAAATCAAATATTCGTCTTTGTCCAGCTTTTGAATCATTTTCGTGACGGATGAGGGGTGAACCTCCAAGCCTTCGGCAATATCCGAAACGCGCGCATATCCTTTTTCGTCGATCAACTTGTAGATGCGCTCCAAATAATCCTCCATGCTAGGTGTCGGCATCTTATTCCCTCTTTTCTATAATTACATAACCCGTGCCATAAAACTGTTTTACCTGCATTAGTAATGATACATGTTTTTGAGACCCGTTGGCAAGTCCTGGTCCAATCCTCATGTCAATATGGACCTATGTCAATATGGACCTATGAATTGAACCAGCCTTACCCAACATCATTAGAATTTAAGCCATTCCGGCGTAATGCCTTGCAGCCAAATCGTAATTTTGTACATTTGATCCGTGAAGAGCAGAACCCCCATCAGAATCATCAAGACGCCGCCGACCTTCATCAGCGTGCTTGAATATTTAAGAATCCAGCGGGTGGAGCCGATGAAAAAGGCCAGGATGAAAAACGGTACCGCAAACCCGAGCGAATATGAAGTGATCAGCGGGAACCATGTTCCCGGATCGGAAGCTGCAAGCGCGATGATCGCCGTCAAAATCGGTCCTACGCAAGGCGACCAGCCTGCGGCGAAGCCGATACCAAATAGAAATGTTCCTATGTATCCGGTCGGTTTGGATTTAAAATTGAATTTCCGGTCTTTCATGAGAAATTTAGGCTGGAAAATGCCGATAAGCATAAGTCCCATCACAATGATCAGCAGCGCGGATAACTGACGAATCAGATCCTGGTATTCCGTGAAGAACTCCCCGAACAGGCCTGCCCCCCAACCGAGAGTGTAATAAACAGCAGAAAACCCAAGGATGAACGCGAGTGTGTGCGTCATGGTCCGGAAACGGACCTCCTTGCGGTTCTGTTCGTTCTTTAAGTCATTGACCGACATGCCTGTAATAATGGATAAATAGGACGGGTACAGCGGCAGGCAGCATGGAGATATAAATGAAGCGAAACCGGCCGCAAACGCGATGCCGATATTAATATCAGCCATTTGATTTTAGAACCCCCTTATGTCGTAAAGCCCTTTTTGCCGACAAGCGTAATGATGAGCAGGCTGATCAGCAGCAGCACGATGGTGGCGCCGGGTGCCAAATTAAATACGCCGGCAAGCATCAGTCCCCCGATAACGGCAATTTCGGAGATGATTACCGATAATGCGATGGAGCTTCGAAAGCTTCTCGCCAGCAATAAACTGATCGCTACCGGAATGGTCAGCAATGCGGAGACCAGAAGCGCGCCCACAATCTTGATGGCGGTGCTTACGACAAGCGCCGTCAGCACCGTAATGATCATGTTCATCCACTTGACGGGCAGGCCGCTGACGCTGGCCGCATCCTCCTCGAAGCTGAGCAGGAAAAATTCCTTGAAGAACATAACCACCACCGCAATGACAACGACGGTTACGCCGCCTACCATATAAATATCCGTAGAATCCAGCGTATAGATGCTGCCGAACAAATAACTCATGACATCCGTATTATAGCCCATTCCCAGCGTGAAAAACAGCGAGGCCAGCGCAACGCCGCCCGACATGATAATGGCGATTGACAGCTCGGCATAACTTTTGTAGGCCTTTCTCAGCTTCTCAATCGCAAAAGAGGCCAGCACCGCAAATACCAATCCTGCGGCAAGCGGGTAGACTTCGATCAAAAATCCGAGGGCCACGCCCGCTATCGTGACGTGCGACAACGTATCGCCGATCATCGACAGCCTGCGCAGCACGAGGAATATCCCGATAAGCGGGGCCGTAATCCCGATCAGAACCCCTCCGATCAGAGCCCGCTGGAAAAAATCGCTAAGCAAAATATCAAGCAATGACAACGTCTCCTTCTCCTGCATCCATAAGTTTGTTTCTATGATTAAACGAGCGAATGCTGCAAGTCCACTTCCGCGCAGTTTTCGATTTCATGGGAATGCCGGACGAAAAATTGAATCTTCCCGTTCTGCGATACCGGCGATTCGCCCAGGTAGTCTTTGACCATGTCCAAATCATGGGTGACCATCAGGAACGTCATATGATGATGGGCATGCATATGGGTGATCAATTCAAAGAATCCGGCCT
>NZ_AEXS01000056.1:0-103060 GCF_000204455.1 Paenibacillus sp. HGF5
CCTGATCGTGTTTGGTCTAGCTGCAGGCCAATATCGATTACTAGATGCGATCAACAAGGGATTAAGCTTACGCTCGTTGCGCATGATTTGGATACCGTCTCTGTTAGGAACGATTTTGGCCATCGGCGTCATGTGGCGGGTAGCGCCTTCCGAGCCGATGCCATCGTTTCTGTTCGAGGTAGCAGGCGAGTCGCCGTCACCAACCATGGAAGCCGCCTTCACTCTGGCACATATCGGGGTGGCGACAGGCCCTCTCGTATCCGTATTTTATCTAAGCTCTCTCTTAATGCTCGGGCGTACCCGCGTAGGTGCGAAGATGCTGCATCCGTTACAGGCATACGGACGCATGGCGCTTACCAACTACATTGGGCAAACCGTCATTCTGGTAGGCATTCAGCGCTTCATGCTGAACACCACACCGACGACTTATGTCGTGTCCACGTTCGTTTCCCTGGGAATTGTGTTCTTCCAGATTATAACCAGCCATCTGTGGATGCGTTGGTTCCAATACGGCCCTTTGGAATGGTTGTGGCGATGCGGCACCTATTGGACCCTCGTGCCGATTCGCAAACAAACAGGAGACCTTTAGGTCCCCTGTTTTTTGGTTTGTCTTTGCCCGATGTCGGAATCGATGTTAATCCTTAATTTCGGAAGCCGCCGTGCTGCAGGTTTTCCAAGTATTCTCCCCACGCTGCTGCCCAGCTCGATCCGCCATTCCTCCTACCTCATCCGCCGCTCTAAACGCCGTATTTCCTCCTCGATCACAATCATACCCGCCTCGATCCGGGGTTTCTCCACCCCGATGATACATAACCGAATCCGGTCATTGCGCTGATTCTCAGGCAGCAGATGTTGATCCACGTTCGTAACCGAGATACCTCTCTGCAGCAAGCGATCCTGAAGTGCGGATGCCTTTACATACTGGGGCAGCCGGATGGTGATGAACACGCCGGAGGAGGGGCACGTATAGTGAATGCCGCTGCCGAAGACACGGGCACATACCTCGATGGCATAGCGCATCTTCTCCCGGTAATGCTCCCGGATGCGGGCTGCATGGCGCTTGTACATGCCGCTCATGATATAAAGTTCAAGCGCGCCTTGGGAGAGGATCGGCGACGATATGTCCGCGGCGTTTTTATGCCTAATAAATGGATCCAACAGCCGATCCGGAAGAAGGACGGCGCCCATTCGAATGCCTGGCAGGATCGTCTTCGAGAAGCTTTTGACATAGATGACATGGTGCGACTGAGCCAGTGCGTACAACGGGTCCGCCTTCGAATCCTCCTCCAGGTCCGCCAGATAATCGTCCTCCACGATATAGACATCATACTGCCGGGCGAGATCCGCGATACGCCTCTTCTGCTCCAGCGAATACGAGGTGCCTAACGGGTTGAGGAATCGCGGCACCGTGTAGAACAGCTTAATCTGTCCGCTGCGAAAATAAGACTCCAGCACCTCCAGGTCGATGCCATGCTCATCCCGATGGATGCCGATCACCGGACAGCCTGCAACGCGCGCCGCCGCCAAGAAACCGAAATACGTCGGCTGCTCCACCAGGACCACCCGTCCCTCACCCGGGAAAGGCATGCGCGTCAGGATCGAGAAGGCCTGCTGAGCCCCGGTCACCACAGCGATTTGATCAGGTTTAGCAAACATTTGCTGCGCGTGGAAATACCTGCTCAGCTCGTTCCTTAACGAAAAGATCCCCTGTGGATCGGTGTAACCGAACAGCTCCTCCTTGTATAAGGAAATCGCCTTACGCAGGCAGTGCTCCATCTCCTGAAACGGCAAAAAATCGCCCCGGGGCGTCGTTGAGGCGAAATCAATCGGCTCGCTTTCCGTCCGCGCAGAGGCTGGGCCCTTCCCCTCCACGAGATAGTAACCGCTCTTGGGCACCGGGTAGATGACATCATCGCGCTCCAAGGTCTGATACGCACGAACGACCGTATTGGGACTGCAGGAGAACATTTTGGCCAAGGCTCTGACCGATGGCAGCTTATGACCTGATCGGATATGCCCCCTCTCCACTTCACGGATCATATGGGCAACAATTTGTTCGTGCTTCGTGTCCATCCCGCTTATCCCCCTGTATTGATACAGTTGCTCTAAATTGTCCTGTTCATTTCCGATTCCATGATTAAAATTAGCTTATTGCATGACATAGCGGAAGTAAAGACTTGGGAGAGGGGCTGACGGGGCTGCGATGAAAAGAGACCGGGGTTATGCATGGGTCATTCTCATATTTCTATGGATGCTAGGGTTTGCGGCGGCCATCAGCCGGTTTGTCATGTCTTATTACCAGCACGAAATGGCAAGGGATTTAAGCGTCGACCTCACCTTTATCAGCTTCACCTGGTCCGTTAACATTGCCGTTGCCGCCATCTGTTCTCCGCTCGGCGGATGGTTGACCGATCGATACGGTCCCAAAAAAATGATGCTCCTGAATGCCCTGTTTGGCGTGATGTCCATGCTGACTGTGCTTACGTTTCGTCATCCGGCGGGATTCTTCCTGGGGCTCGGGCTGCTCTCCGGCCTCTCCGGCATGGCAGCAAGTACAGGTTATGTCGTGGTCACAAGCTGGTTCAGCCGCCATAAAGCGAAGGCACTCATGATCATGACCAGCGCGAGCTCGCTCGGCCTGGCCATACTGACGCCTCTATTTGTCAGCAACCGGGACTGGCTCGATTGGACAACGGCATTCACTTTCACCTTATGGATCACGCTTGTATCCATACCGCTCACCTTGCTTATCATGAAAGAACGAAAACGCGAAGAGCACGAAGCCGACCCCTCCGCTGCTGAATCGCCCCCATCGGCTGGGAGGCCACGGATCCTCCCGATCGCCAAGCAGATGGTAACCAGCCGCACCGTACTTCTGGTGGTCTTCGCTTTGTTCACATGCGGCTTCGGCATGGGAACGGTTGAAATGCACCTGATGGCCATCCATCGCCATCATCAGATCAGTCCGGTAATGTTCACGTCCTCACTGAGTATACTCGGTTTGCTTGAGCTGACAGGCGGACTGCTGTTTGCCTTCCTCCTGGACCGGATGTCGAGGAGTTTGGCCTTGTCCTTCCTGTACGTATTTCGAATCGTGGCCTTTATGGTGCTGTATCTGCACTTCAGCGCCTCTCCGATCCTCTTCTCGATCATCTTCGGAGCCAGCTATTTAGGAGCCATTCCGGGCGGTATTCTGGTAGCCGGCGAGGCCATGGGCCATCGCTCCGTTGGATTGCAGGCCGGAACGCTGCTTATTTTCCATCAGGCGGGCGCCGTTCTCGGCTCCTTCTCCGGCGGATTCCTGTATGACCTTACGAACAGCTACCAAGCGCTGATCGTGATCAACCTGATATTCAGCGCTCTGTCGGCCATGGGCTATTACCGGATTCATCGTGCCTCGAATCGAAGGCGTTCCGTTCCAGTTCAGCCAGGCGGCGCCAGCTTAAAAAAATCACTATAGGCAGGTGTTCTTAATGAAAATGGCTTTCATTCTATTCCATGGCATGACGGCCCTGGACCTGATCGGCTTCACCGAAGTCATGACCCGGCTTGCCCGCATCCGTCCCGAAGCGGATATATCCTGGGATTATTGCGCGCTGAGCACGCAAATTACCGATGATCGCGGATTGGCGTATGTCGTATCCCGGGTCAAACCGGATCTTTCGGAATACGATCTGGTCTTCGTGCCTGGCGGCTTTACCACGAGGGAGCTGAGGTACGACCCCGATGTGCTGACTTGGCTGCAGACCGCCCGGGAAGCCAAACATCTCGTATCCGTCTGCACCGGATCGCTGCTTCTGGGCGCGGCCGGCTTGCTGGAGGGCAAGCGTGCTACCACCAACGCTTCGGCTTACGAGCTGTTGACACCCTACTGCAAGGAAGTTGTTCAAGCACGCATTGTACAGGACGGCCGTCTCTTTACGGGCAGCGGAGTGTCATCGTCCATTGATCTCGGCTTATATGTGCTCGAAAGGCTAACCGATGCAGCGACGGCGGAACGGGTCCAGACGGATATGAGCTACCCCTATTACCGGACGGGAACCTCATCCGCCCTATATCATGCGAAGACAGGCATGTGAATCCGGATGCGGCGACCGGGGAACTTACCCTATATTATGGAAGCTGCTCTCCCCCGCAAGGAGTCACGATTTCATTACGCATAAGCACGGAGCCGGTCATCAATCAACCCGAGCAGCCAATCTCTTTCCCCGGGAACATCCTCTCTCAGCCTGGCCGCCGCTACGGGCAGCATCCACCGGTCGATATCCTCCAGCTTCGTACGGGATAATCGGCAGTACTCGTTCAGGTATACTTTATTCCACAGCATGCGGGCCATCCGAAGCGGAAGCACCAGGATGCCCGGCTGATCGTCCGGGTTAAACGGCGATTGGAACATGAGCGATGTCCTGGCGACGTCGCATAGCGGGTTACCTACATGGGCGTTGTTCCAGTCAATCGCCCGGCATCCGTTCTCCGCGACGATCACATTGTCCGGGTGAAAGTCGCCATGGCAGATGGAATCGCCTTCTGGAAATGAATCCAGCACCTTGCATATGGCCTGCGCTTTTTCCTGCAGGATGCCGCTTGCATCAAGAATGGCGTGTTCCAGCTTTTCTTTTTGCGGCGGCAGCAGGCTGGTCGTGCAGGTGTGCGTCGCATGATGGAGCTGCGCCATATCCCGGGCGCGCTTCGTTAGCTGAAACGGTGCCGATTGAACCTGACGCAGCATCGAAGGGCCCGTAATCCGCTCATACACCAGCCCCGTACGTCCTTCAATATCCACCATGTCAAAGACGGAAGGGGCGGGGACCCCCGCTTCCGCAACGATGCGGCCCATCTCCGCCTCATACGTCACCCATTCCGGACGATACCCTTCATAATACAGCTTTAGTGCCTGAGATTCTCCCCATTCATAGACCTCTGCACTCCTGCCTTTTCCAATCAGCGCACCCTTCTTCAAAAGCTCTTCCTCCACATCTTTAATCAGCTGGATTTTGAATTCGAACGCATCATCATCCGCTGAATCCAGCCTGGCTTCTGAATCCGGCAGTTATGAAACGCCGATATCTTCCATTCGCCGTTCACTTTGACCAGCACGTTGGTATTAATGGAATAGCGGCCGGTGGGCGGCTTCTTATGGAATCTGAGCTGCACCGCTCCCGTAGCCTGGGCTATCGCAAGCTCCGGGGTCAGGAAACGCAGCTGCGTCGGGGTCGGTCCCGCTACCAGCTTGGATTCGCGGAGCACCCCGTCCCACAGCTTCTGATGAACCTCATCGATCTCTTGGCGGCCCTTCAGGTGCTGTCCGCTAAACGTCACGTAATCCGCATCTTCGGTAAAGCATTCCGCATAAGCCCGGCCATTCCCTTCTCCCCACGCCTTGGACAGCGAATCGAATAATCTTAGGATCGCCTGGCGATCCTCGTGCGTTCCGTTCATCAGCCTTATCTCCTTTCTTGCTATTAAGGGGGAATCACGAATCTTCTTTAAGCACATTGTACGATAATCCGGCCGAACTGAATTCCCGCCCCGGGATGAAAACAGACTCGGTCTTGGGACCGAGTTGTTCCCTCAGTTCCGGCGAGTTGCGTTCTTTACGTAGGCAGGAGAGCGGGATATGATATCGTTATCCACGAGAGACCGAATCATAAAGGAGGTAGCAAACGGTATGATGAAGATCAGCGTTTTTGCCAAGGTCAGCGGCCTTTCCATCAAAACATTGCGTTATTATGATGAGCTGGGCCTGTTAAGGCCGGCCCATGTTGATGAGCAAAGCGGATACCGTTACTATTCCGAGGAGCAGCTTCTGACCGTCAAGCGGATTGCCGCCTACAAGGAACAGGGGTTTACCTTGGAACAGCTCAAGCCTTTTTTTGCAGAGGATATAGGAACCGATGTCGTAAAGAACAAACTTGCGGATAAAATGACGGAGCTGCGACATGCGATGCAGACCCTCCAGCTGCAGCTGGATGAGGTGAACAGCAGAATGTCGCGCTTGGAGCCATCGGAAGCCGGTGATCCGGCAGGCTTCATCCGTATCCGGGAAGTCCCCTCCCAGCTCGCCGCTTCGATTCGCGACCAAGTCCCCCGCAGCCAGCTATGTCTCTTGCTTGATGAGATTACGAAATATGCGACCTCTTATGGAGAAGAGGAAGCTAGCCAGTTAACCATCCTTTGGCATGATCACGGCAGCGAGAATGCCGACATCGCCGACATCGAAGTCGCAATCCCCATAACCAGGGACATACCTGTTAATGGCCGTGTTCGTGTGGACTACCTGCCGATGCTTCAATCCGCCGCATCTCTTGTGCATCGTTGTGATCCGTACGGTTATAGCTGTCCTGTTGCACCCGAACTCAAAGCATGGATTTCGTCCCAAGGCCTCGTTCAATCGGACCAGGAGCCGATCCGCGAAATCTATCTCACCTCGGATAAAGATATCTATGGCAAGAAGCGCCCCGCGGAATTGCTTATCCCCTTACAAGGTAACGCGTTGTAACCCATCCTTATCGGGATAGGCTGCCGGAGCGGGCCTCTGCCCAGCCTCCATCGCCTCCATCCGTACTTGCAGCAGCAGTAATCGCCATGTCTTTGTTGTTCATGAATAACTCTCGAAAAATTCTAAATCAACCTCTTGACTCTCCCCCTAACCGGAGAGTGTACAGTAGCTTTAAATCAAACAAGAGGAGTGGAGTTTCATGAAACGATTGGAAAACAAAGTTGCATTGGTTACAGGCGGAAGCCGAGGAATCGGTAAAGGAATCGCGCTTCGGTTGGCGGAAGAAGGGGCACTGGTCGTTGTTCATTACGGAAACCGCCGGGATGCTGCGGATGAGGTTGTGCAGACCATACAGGTTCAAGGCGGGCAAGCTATCGCCTTAGGTGCTGGGCTGGAATCGGTAGATGGAGCCAAGGGGCTTATTCATTCGCTGAAGGAGGAGCTGCTGCGTGTAACGGGGGACCAGCATTTTGATATTCTGGTGAATAACGCAGGCATCGGAACCTCAAAGACCTTTGAAGAGACGACCGAGGAGAGCTTCGACGAGCTGCTTGCCGTTAATGTAAAAGCACCGTTCTTCCTGGTCCAACAGGCTCTGCCGCTCCTGCGTGACGGCGGGCGCATCGTCAACATCTCCTCCGGTGTGACGCGTATCGCCTATCCGCATATTATGGCTTACAACATCACCAAGGGAGCCATCAATACGTTCACCTTGCACCTCGCCAAGCTGCTGGGTCCACGCGGGATCACGGTGAATGCGGTTCTTCCGGGCATCGTGGATACGGACGTGAATGCTGCATGGCTTCATACTCCGGAAGGGCAGCAGCATGCCGCAGAGATGTCCGCGCTTGGCCGAATCGGTCAGCCGTCGGATATTGCGGACGTCGTAGCGTTTCTGTCATCAAGTGACGGGCGCTGGGTCACGGGACAGATGGTCGATGCAACCGGCGGCTCTCATCTGTAACTATGAAAAGAGCTATCCTTGCTTGGCATTAACGCCAGAAAGAATAGCTCTTTTGCTGTATATTCTACTGTTAATCGGATTCATCACTCTGCTCAATATCGCTCTTTTCCTATGTCTTCGGTTAATCGGCTTCAGCTATCCGCACAACCGTCTTCCCCTCCGGGTTCCAGCGCCATAACGGATCCTTCCCCCTTACCTGCAAGCCTCCTACCCATTTATCGATCGTTCCGGTGCAGGCATAGTCGGTCTTACCCGCTAGCACCTCATGCCCCAAACTCGTCACTTGCAGCACCCGCTCTTGAAAATGGGGTACAGCCAGTTTGAAGTCCGGAAACGACGCTGTACCATCGACAACCAGCAAGGAATCCGGCCCCTCCGTCATCTTCTTTAAATAGTGCCAGAATTCCAGATCTCCCATTCCGAGTGTATGAAGCCGGTCACCTACCGTGCGAAATAACTCATAAGGCGTATGAATTCCGCCAGCTACAGCTTCTAACGTCGTCTGCTCGATATTCCCGAGTCCATGGCTCACAGAGGGCAGCCGTGCCAGATGGGCCTCGAACGCATCCCTCGCAAAAGGCAGTGCCGAGGAATCCAACTCCAGCATGCGCTGATGCTTCTCCGGCCGATCCGAGGTATAGGCTTCCCACAGCATGCTGCCCAGCATAAGCTCTTCTTCTCCAATCGCGTGCCATGTGCCCGACAAAGTCTCGAGCTGCTCCGTGCTAAGCTGCCCCAGCCCGCGAAAAAGCTCGATGCCCGGGTATGCGCCAATGCACAGCAGACTCAGCCTCGTATTTCCCAGTGACTGTTCCTTAAACCAATGCAGCAAATAGGCGAGCATGGTCTGGTCAAACAGATCATGCTCAAACCAGAGCACAACTTCGTCATATATTCGAAAATCCTGGAGCTTCCTCTCCTGCGACTCGCAGGTCCCGATATATTCCTTCTGCGGAATCCCCAGCGTTTGCTCCAAATACTGAGCTCTTGTTCTCCGATGATCCGGCTCGTCCATCTTCGTATAGACCGGACCAAACGAATAAAGCTCCCTCCACACCAGAATATCTCCTTGAATGTTTCCTTGCTTCAGCTTATCCCCTACCGAATCCCCGTTAACGATATGCAGCATGCGTTTTCCTCCCTCATACAGATCGGTGAACACCGATACAAAGTCGGCTACGTGAAGCGCGTTCTTCAGCTTCCGCCGGGCATCAAAGAGTCGCTTCTTCAAAGCCGGCAAGGAAACGTCCAAATATTGCGAGATCTCCCGAAGGCTGTAGCCTTGAAAATAATAAAGCTGCACGGCTATCCGCATGCCGGGTGGCAGGTCGGCGACCGTGGCATGCAGCTGGCGTACCATCTCTCTCTTTTCCACAACCGCCTCCAAGCTACGCTGTTCTCCAGCCGGCAGTTCAACCTCATGCAGCGGTAACGTCTGCAATTGCTTGCGGCGCAAGTCTCTGTAACACTGCCGCTCCACGATCACTTTGAACCATCCGGGAAAACGCCGGGAATCCTGCAGCTTATGCAGATTCGCAAAGGCCTCCGTAAAGGCCTCCTGCACGGCGTCCTCCGCCAAATGGGAGTCCCGCAGCTTATCGTAGGCCACGGCCAGCGCCATGCCGGTAAAATGCCGGACCAAGCTTTCCTGAGCCTCGGCACTACCCTTCCGGGCTTCCTCAATCCACTGGATCACGCTCACTTCACCTCCCTCTCGGTGTCTCTATCCCTTAAGTGCCGATCCATATGAAAAAGGTTACCTATCTTCAGGAAATGATCGTCTGCACCGGATGGATAATATATCGAAAATTCTCCATGGCCCTCGCCGGGGCCTCCGAAACACGGTTCCAATGATGGTAGAAACTGAACGGGAATTTAAACAGATGGCCGAAGTCCCAGTCGATTACATCCCCGTCTATACCCGCCCAGTACTCCGGCTGATGCGGCAGCCACGCCGATCTTGGAGCCTCCACGAGTGGCAGCCGATCCACCGGAGACACGATTCGGATCGGCTCTGCTGGATCCAGCCGGCTGCTGGTACGGAGCACCTTCACGATTTTGAGCAGACCCGGCAAGCCTCTGTGGAAATAATCAGGATGGCCAAGATCGTACAAGATGTTTAAGGCATGCGAGTACGTCAGCATATGCCCCATCAAGTCATGATGGGCTTCTGCGCGGTAGATCACCGAATAAGAGGCCAGCTCGTTTAAAATTAAGGCCGACAGCTGATTGCCGTCCTTTATTTCATATATTCCGTCAAGTTCATCCAGGGTCAACCGTTTGACCTCGGCTGCAGAATATCCGATCCAGGACCTTCCCGGAATCGTCTTCGCGAAAGAGCTAATTAATTCCGCGATATCGGCTGCTTCATGCCGTAGACCGCCTCCAAGCTCGTGGAGTGCAGCCAGGCTTATTGCAGCATAGATCACATTGTGCCCGACCCAGTGCAGCCCATCAATCGTATCGTCAAGGGCCGCAAGAATCCTTGATTCGGCACTTTCCACACTCACGCTTTCCCCTGTCACCGTTCCCGTCTGCAAATACTTGGCGATCATCCTCTGGTTCTCCGCCTCGACGGCCTTCTCGACCTTCCCGGGCAAATGGTTTGCCTTGACAAAAAAATAACCCGCGATCGCGGCCGCTCCGTAATGGGCCTGCCAAATATCCCCTGTTAGCATTCTGCACTGCGACAGTATGGATAATCCGTCCCCAAGAATCGCTCTGTCCTTATCGCTCATCCTGACCCCCCGATTCCTCTTGACATTCACCTAACACCTGTGTGATGATACTCATCAAATCATCTTGTTCTCTCTTCACATTCGAACAGAGCTGCACAGATGAAATTAAGAACAACATACCACACGGCTATGAGAAGAAATAGTAGCTTATCTCTTGAGTCCAAGCGAACCGGCGAATGGTGCGAGGCCCGGTACTCCGGAATAAGTGAATGGATCTTCTCGCTTCAACCCGAACCTCCGAGCTGTGCCGGAGCAGTAGGCCTTGACGGCCCTCCACCGTTACTTTGGGAGATATGGCAGGAATCATGGTGCATTTCACCGTTTCCACGTCATGCTAAAGAGCGACCGGACGGTCGAATTTGGGTGGTACCGCGAAGTTACACTTCGTCCCATAGAGGGATGAGGTGTTTTTGTGTTGTTCGCAAACAATCAGGAGGTGGTTATTATGCAACGATTATTGTCAGGCATCAAGCCGAGCGGAGATTTGAATATCGGCGGATATGGAGGTGCCCTCCGTCAATATGTGAAGCTGCAGCATGAGTATGAGTCCTATTTCTTCGTGCCCGATCTGCATGCGATCACGGTCTATCAGGACCCTGTGGAGCTGCACCAGCGCACGCGGGACATTGCCGCGCTGTACATTGCGTCGGGCATTGACCCCGATAAAGCGACGATCTTTCTGCAATCCCAGGTCCCCGCGCATGTAGAGCTCGGATGGTTGCTGGAGACGCAGGCCCATTTTGGTGAATTAAAGCGCATGACCCAATTCAAGGAGAAATCGGACGGAAAGGATACCGTGAGCTCCGCGTTGTTTACGTATCCGGTCCTGATGGCTGCCGATGTGCTGCTCTACCAGGCAACGCACGTGCCTGTCGGCGACGACCAGAAGCAGCATCTGGAACTGACCCGCGATGTGGCCGAGCGCTTCAACAACCGGTATGGCCGCACGTTTACGGTGCCTGAGCCGATCATCCAGGATATTGGCTCCCGCGTCATGGGGCTTGACGATCCGTCCAAGAAGATGAGCAAAAGCAACCCGAATAAGAACAGCTGCGTCCACATGATGGATACGCCGGAGGATATCCGCAAGAAGTTCTCCAGAGCCGTTACCGACTCCGATGGCCAGGTCCGGCATGACTGGGAGCATAAGCCGGCGGTCAGCAATCTGATCGAGATTTATTCCGTATTCTCCGAGGAAGCCATCTCCGTCATCGAGAAACGGTATGAAGGCCAAGGATACGGTACGTTCAAGAAGGAATTAGCCGAAGTGGTCATCGAGAAACTTCAACCGATCCAGGAGAGGTTCCATCAAATCGTGAATTCCTCCGAGCTTGATCGCATTTTGATGGACGGAGCGAAGCGGGCTTCCGATACCGCAGTCCCGACACTGCTTGCCGCCAAGAAAGCGATGGGATTGGTCATGTTCTGAAAGAACCGAGAGGGCGTTCCCTTGATTACTGTTCCTTATCGGGAATCAGAACAAGGGACGCCCTGCTTATTTTTGTCGGCTGGCCTTGTTATGTTGCACACAAGCGTCTACACCGCTTTAGTCTGTCCTGCCTCGCTGTACCCCATGGTTCTTTTGAATCCCGACTTGTTTATTGAGATGCCTGCCATGTCGCTGTCGCCCCCTTGACATCATCTCCCTATCGTAACCGTAATCTTATTCCCTTGATCAGGAACGGTGATCGCCAAGATGCCGCTCTTCGAATCCGGAAAAGCACGCAGCTCGATTTGATAGGCGTCCGTACCGGCAACCGCCACGTCGCTCCTGGATATCGACTCCAGATGGGGATGGTAAATCAAAGTCTCTCCAACGGATGAAACGAAATCTATACTTAAACTGCCGGTATCATGATCATAACGGTATGCTGAGAGCACGCCGGCTGTCGCTTGCGGATACGCGCGATTCAACGCCTTGGCATATGGGGCTTCCTTGAAGCCGTCACACCAGCACCAGTATGTATTGCTCCAAAGATACCGCTCGAATATCGCAATGATCTGCCTGGAAAGCTGAAAGGTTGCCGGATGGTGGGAGAAGGCTCCCCATTCCCCAACCAGGACCGGCACGTTCAATCGTTCCTGCACCTTGCGATGGGTATCAAAAATCAGCTGGACGCGATCCTGATTGTAAATGTCATAATGCTCCGTATCGACCACCAGATCATAGCCGTGCGGTGCGAACACCTGTTGGTGTAAGGTTTGACCGGCTGGATCCTGCACAAGCTGCAAGCCGGACTCGATCCCCATGTTCGAGAAATAGCTCGTTTCCAGCATCAAGAATCCATCCGGGGACACGACGCGAATGGCTGCCGCCGTCTTGTTGAAAAAGGGCGCGAGAACCTCCCGTTCGAAGATTTGCGATACTTCTCTGGCGCTGTCAACGAGTATGCGGTACGTATCCATCTCCGCCATCCCGGCAAGAACCTCCAGCCTCTTTTCCTCGTCAAACCACAGTCCGGCTATCTGATCCATATTCGGGTCGGCTATTCCCATCACATGCCCCGCATATGCGGCAATGATGGTGCCGAGCACCTCCTGTCCGCTTGTTCCGGGGTACGGCTCGTTCATCATGTCATAACCGATAATATTCGGACAATCAGCCATGAACTGTGCCGCATGCTTCCACATCGCTGCATAGTGATCCTGCAGTCCGATCCCGTCGGAAGCGGATGTATTCCGCCAGAAGTGATCCAGAGCACGGTTCACAGCCGGACTTTCCAGGTAAGCGTCACTCCAAATATGTCCGGTAACATGGGGAAGGTCATCGGAGAGAGTGGCCCATGCGGGAGCCCCGTCGCCATAGTGCACGCTGTATAAATCCTGATGCATATCCAGAAAAACATAGAGATCATTCTGCTCGGCCCATACAACCTGCTGCTTGATTCTGCTCAGATACGCATCGTCATAGACGCCAGGCTCAGGCTCGACTCCATCCCATATTAAACCTAGACGGATAACGTTAAAGCCTTGTTCGCGGAACCAGGCGAACAGAGCTGCATCACAGGGCTCTACATATCCTTTTGCCTTCTCCTTGCATACAAGATTGATGCCGTTCAGGATCACCTGAGCGCCGTCTTCATTTAAGAATCGTTGTCCGTCGACCACTAATTTTTTCATGTCTGCTTCCCCCTACCGTTCTTCTACCGGAATGTAAATTTCAATGTAATGATTGTCGTACTGGTTATAAAGATTGACTTCAAGAGAATGGCCTGCGATCTGTAGTCCGCGATTGCGAATGAAAGCTTTCATCTGATCATAGTGATCATCCATCTTGGCATAGTCGTCCCTGCCGATAATCACGCATTTTCTGGCACAGTAGCGAGGCTCTAGTCTCTGAAAGACGGAAGAGTCATCCTCCATCGGGAAGGTGGACAGAATGCCATTGTACAGGTAATTGTGATAACGGCCTGCGTTAAGGTTATCTTGGGACACGATCGATATGGTATGGCAGAATGCAAGCCATTCCTTGGCATTGATTCTGCGAACCTGTTCCTGTACTTTACCCCCGAGTCCTTGATCGGCGCTCTCCATGATAGAATCGGTAAGAAGCACCCAGCACGGGTGGCTTAGTACAAGCTCAATGACCTCCGTGTTATCGAACCGTTGCAGCTGAACATCCAACACTTCCAGCTTGTGAGACAAATGTTTCAAATAAGTCCGCTGGCGATCGATGTCTTGCCGCTTGTCGGAGAGCAGCCTGCGCATAGCGTTTAGGCTGTTGTCCCGAAGCAGCGCTTGGATTCGCTCGATCGACACATCCATGGCCCGCAGCATTCGAATCGTGATAAGTGAATCGAACTGCTCAAGATCATAATAGCGGTACTTGTTCGCGTCCCGATTGCGGGAATGAAGGAGTCCGATCTTATCGTAATAACGCAAGGTATCGATCGGGATATCCAGAATTTTGGACACTTCGCCAATCGTAAAATTCAAATTTAACGCCGATTCCTTCACATCTTCACCCCCCCTCTTCTGGCATTATTGCTGAACGCGGAGATGTCATCCTCTTTTTTCTTATCAAAAGGGTACAACGCCATCGGAATTAATCCGAGGAGAAAAGCAGCCAGCGGAATCAAGCCGGTTGCTACCCGAATGCCGAGCATGGCGGACTCGGACTGTTCCGCCGCAAGACCGTCATATCCGTATGCCCCGATCACATTAATGAAGATAACCGTTTGCAGGCTGGAGAAGGCGACCGTGAATAACGAGAACAATCCGTTGAACAGCCCGGTTTTCCGCACGCCGGTCGTGCGTTCATTCTCGTCGATGAGCAGCGCCGGGGCAGGAGATATTGCCGTTCGAAGATAGTTCACAGCAAAAACGATCAGAACGTAGGATGCCGCCGCGGTCCATATGCCGTCAGCAAGAAAAATCCCGCCGTATCCGAGCACCACGAAGATGGTCCCCAGGTATACACTCTTCTTCGTTCCATTTTTTTTGACGATAGATCCCATGACCGGCAAGAACAGGAGCGCGATCACATGCGTACTCACATCGATGACGGTAGCTTCGATACCCGTTGATTGCACTACGCTATCCATGTAGTAGAGAAACGGCGTAAAGTAGAAAAACACGGGGCCGGTGACGATGGTAAATATAATAAAGGTGAGGAAAGGCCTGGATTTGATGATCTGCCCGGCTTCTTTGTAAACCTCTTTTGTATCGATATGCTGCTTATCCAGCGATTCGTACATTTGCGCATCTTCTCTCAGTCCCCTCAGGGCCCAGGTGAAGAATATCGCTTCTGCCACGATTACGGCAGAGAAGATCGGGATGATAACCTCCTGCTTTCCGTCCCCAACGAGCAGCAGCGTCGGAATCAAGGTGATCAGAAATGACATCGCCTGGGATAAATAGTTCTGGATCACACCAACATCGATGCGTTCCTCCTTGGTTGGAGCCGCGATCAGCATAAACGATTGATAGGCTATACTGTAAGCGGTTGCAGCCGTGTCGTAAATAAATAGCAGCCCGGTATACAGCAGAAAGATCAACCACTGATCCCATGCCGGATTAGACAGCATCATGAGGAAGGAGGCAACGATCATGAACGGCACCGTCACTCTCATGATATAGACGTATTTCCCACGCTGTGCGCGATGCCTCATTCGATCGATCCATACGCCAAGCACCGGGTCGTTGATCGCGTTCCAGATGTTATAGATAATATACACCCAAGCGACATACTTCGGACTGAGACCGATGATATCCGTGTAATACTTCAAGAACACATTGTGGATGAGCACTCCCCCGACTGACAGGATCGGACCAGGAAGAGCCAGGCGCCATTTCTCCCCTAGAGTCAGTCCGGTAGCAGTGAAGCGAAAGGCTTGCCGCAAGGCACTTCGCGCTTTACCTAACATTTACCATCCCCCGATCGTTCAACGTTTCAACCAGCTCATGTATCTTGGACTCATTGTAAACCATGGAGTAACTCCAGATGAAATAGCTTTGTTCTTTTTTTCTAATCGTTTTTTTCCCGGAAGAGCGGATTTTATTGTGTCATATTTCTGGTCTACTTGGATTGCCAGAGGCTTGTGAAGTTCACTTAAATAGGGAGACTTGGGGCCTGCGAAAATATTGCGAACCCGAGAAAATTATGTTCCTTGCTATCCAAATCGGGGCGCGACTATGATGGAAATGCGGAAGCGGGCCCGAATTAACCGAAATCGCCAAATGGAAGGGGAAGATCATGAAAACAATCGATCCACCCAGAAAACGCCGATCATTTCACATCCGTGATAATGTTCAGCCTTACCTGATAATGCTTCCCGTTCTGCTTCAAATTTTTATTTTCAGCTATATACCCATGTATGGACTTGTCATTGCGTTTCAGGATTATTTCCCAGGAAAACCGTTCTTCTCATTGACGGAAACGAACTGGGTTGGATTTAAGCATTTCATCAATTTTTTCAATGGGCCTTATTTTGGAAGGCTGATGCGGAACACGTTTTTGCTTAGTTTCTTTATTCTGGTGTTTGGCTTTTGGGTGCCTATTTTATTCTCATTATTGGTAAACGAACTGCGACATGGCTTCTTTAAGAAGTTTGTGCAAACAGCTAGTTACTTACCTCATTTTATTTCGAACGTCGTTGTAGCGGGTATGGTGTTGTCCTTTATCAATGTTGATGGCATCATAAACGTTATTATCAAAATGTTTGGAGGCACAGCAATTGCGTTAAACACGGAGCCGGCTTATTTCCCGGCCATATATACCATCGCTAGCATATGGAAGTCATTCGGCTGGAGCAGTATTTTGTATCTGGCAGCCATGTCTTCCGTTGATCCTCATTTATATGAAGCAGCCAAAATGGACGGGGCCAACCGCTTTAAACAAATGCTGCATATTTCGCTGCCATCCATTCGTCCAACCATCTTTATTTTGCTTATTTTCGCAGTCGGCGGTCTGTTTTCGGCCAATACCGAGTTTATTCTGTTGATATACAATCCAATAGTGTATGAAACAGCGGATGTTATTGGCACCTATTTGTACCGCGATGGCCTGCTTGGCGGTAATTTCAGCATGGGGACAGCAGTCGGACTATTTATATCGATTCTTAACTTCACGCTGCTGTATTTCGCAAACTCGCTAAGTCGAAAATTTGCAGATTTCGGCTTGTGGTAAGGGGGAGTATCATGGCCTTGGTACGTAGAAAACCGAACAAGATCAAGGAAGGCTCTGTCGTGGTCGACATCATCCTTCTAGTGATTGCGTTAATTCTCTGTATAATCACACTATATCCTTTTTATTTTGTCATTATCATGTCTATCAGTTCGCCTTCAGAAGTAGCGGCAATGAATGTCTTTTGGTTTCCTAAAGGCTTCAACCTCAGCTCTTATGAAGTGATTGTAAAAGATCTGAAAATGTGGTGGGCATATTCCAATACGTTGATTTACGTTGGAGTCGGTACCATATTGAACTGCTTGATGGCTGTGTTGGGGGCTTACCCGTTAACCGTACGAAATCTAAAGGGGAGAAAATGGGTGGTCGCGTATCTGCTGATCCCTATGTATTTCGGGGGTGGCTTGATTCCTTCCTTCCTGCTGGTGAATAAACTAGGGTTGTACAATACGATGTTGGCGATCATTATACCTGGGATGGTCAGTATATGGAATATCATTTTAGTAAGAACGTTTTTCACCACAATTCCCGATGGACTAAAGGAATCTGCTTTTATCGATGGCGCTTCCCATCTGCAGCTGCTGTTTAAGATCATCATACCGATTTCCAAACCTATTCTTGCGGTTATCGCTATTTATTCGATTGTCGGCATTTGGAACAGCTGGTTCGATGCGCTCGTATATTTGCCGAATGAGAAGCTTCATCCGCTGCAAATGTATTTATACCGAGTCATCGTGCAGCAGTCCGTGGATCTGAAGATGCTCTCGATGGAGGATACCAAAAATGCGGTAGCGAACATGCTGTCCAACATTCAACTAAAATATACAATCATCGTCTTTACAACGTTACCGGTCATTTTTACGTATCCATTCTTCCAAAAGTATTTCATCAAAGGAGCGCTTCTTGGTTCTTTGAAGGAATAGATCTACGGATAAGTTAACTTACATCTTAGTGAAAGCGATTACTTCGGGAGGTTGTTCAAAAAAGTGCTGCAAACCAGCCTTTTCGAACACGCACTTGTCTAACGAAGGAAACTGTATCAAAAGTATCTGATAGCGTTATTACATTTTAAGGGGGAAGCTTAGAATATGAAACGTTGGAAAAGATCATTGATGTCCATCATGGTGGCAGTTCTTGTCATCGGGACCTTCACTGCATGCGGAAGCTCAGGCTCCAGTAATGGAAACGGTAATAAGGAGGAAGCTGGTGGCTCTGGTTCCGGCACAACAGCAAGCAAGCTTAAATTGCTGGGGCCAACCGGTAGCAACAAATACATCAAATTTGAAGACAGAGATAAATACCCTGTATGGAAGGAAATAGAGAAGATGATCCAGGATGCCAATTTGGATCTGGAATATGAACTGGTTCCAAATGAGCAATACAATGTAGTCATTCAGACGAGAATGGCGTCAGGTTCATCTCTACCTGGCATAGTCAACATTTCGGCTTTGGATAACACGACCGTGCTGAATTTGGCAAAGCAGGGTGTTCTGCTTGACCTGAAGCCACTGATTGAGAAGTATAGCAACGGCAACATTAAAAAAATGTATGATGAAGAATTCCCTTATGCTAAAAAAACGACAACCTCCCCTGACGGTAAGATGTATTGGTTCAGCAATCTGCATAAAAAAACATATCAGGACAAAGATCCGGCTCCGGTAGCTCGAACCGTGTTGATCCGCAAAGATTGGCTTGATAAGCTGAGTCTTCCGGTACCAACAAATGCTCAGGAATACTTAGAAACGTTAAAAGCGTTCAGAGATCAGGATGCCAACGGCAACGGTAATAAAGACGAAGTTCTGGTTTACGATACAGGTAAATTTGAGGACGCTATTGCTCAATGGTTCGGACTTGGCACAGACATTACAGCGGTTGATGTAGAAAATAAAAAAGTCGTTTCCCCATGGTACCAGGAAGGGATCAAGGATTACTTTCAATATATGCAGCAGCTCGTAAAAGAGGGGATTCTCGATACGAGCCTGGTTGGTGCGACCATCGAGCAAAGACAACAGAAAATGACGGAAAACAAAGTTGGTTCTGTAACCGACTACAATTTGGAAACCTTTTTAGAGCCGACCATCAATGGCGGAGGAGAGTTTCTCCCATTGATGCCACTCAGTGCAGTTGACAATATTACTCCAGCCGTACAGGTCGAACCGCCGTTCCTCGTATGGCAGAAATATGCAATTACCAAAGACTGCAAAGACGTGGAAGCAGCCATCCGATTTTTCGATATGATTTATTCGGACAAATATGCTGATCTTCTTTATTGGGGAATCGAAGGACAAACTTATAAAAAAGATAGCAACGGGGCGAAAGTGTTTATCGAGAATATATCGGACGAAGAAAGAGCCAAAACAGGTCAAACTCCAGGGATTAAGATATTCGGGGATACGGTGTTCCCTCGCGTTCAATTTGCTAACCTGGAATTCGAATTGTCCGGTGTATCCAAAGAAAAAGCCGATCATGAGCTGAATATACTCAAATACAAACCATACTTCGTTAATATGAACGGTAACTATCTGGCAATTCCGGATGAAAAGCAGCTTGAAACGAAAACAAAAATTTTAACGAACCTCAGGACTTATTCGGAAGAGCTTGCGACCAAGCTTATTCTAGGTCAAAAATCGCTCGACAATTGGGATGAATATATCTCCGAAATGAAAAAGTTAGGACTTGATGATTTAATTGCAATTGATCAGCAACTGCTTGACAGATATAACAGCATCCAGTAACGCATGCATTTGGGAAAATGGACGTTCTCTCTGGCCGCAAGGGGAGTTCGCTATTTTCCCCTTCTGCTTCATAATGGAGTGGAATTCAACCTGAGGAGGGGTGCCTTTGAGACATGGAAACTTTGGAAGTGGCACGTTTAGAAAGACCTTTTTGTCTTACACCGCAATCTTGCTGATTCCAATCATCGTGTTCAGCACCTTGAATGTACAGCGAAACATCCAGGAGGAACGGCAGCAGTTGCATGACAAGCACACCTCGGATGCCAACCGGATTGCAGCAGTCGTCGATAACAAAGTAAACGAGCTTAAAAATATGGGCAATCTGTTGAGCAGTGAATCATGGGTTAAGAAGATGATGCAAAATACGAATGTGTATGATAATGAGTTTGATTTGATAAGAATGCTAGAAATCCGCAAGAATTTCGAAAATTCAGTCAGCTCTTTGAATATTCTGTCTTTCGGGATGATTATGTTTCCGGAGAAAAAGCAGACTTTTTCTTCATGGGGGGCCTTTGCGGAAGATGATTTTTTCTCTGGCATCGCCGTATTTGATAACGACATTCGGCAAATGATCCAAAATACGACTCTTGAACAGCAGTATTTCAAGATTATGCCGCCGGTAACCGTGAAGTTGTGGGGAAACAACAAACGCGTGATCCCGATCTTTCAAAGCCTGGAGGTTGTAAATCATCCGCGGGGAGTGCTTGTATTATTTATTGATAGCGCTTACTTTACGGATTATATGCACCGTTTCGGAGGGATCGAATCCAAGGAAATTCTAATTACAACCCATGGAGAACCGATCTACAGACAGACCCGGGGTGTAGCCGTGGAGGGAGGTGAGGACCGTCAAAGCTATGAGTTTGTAGTGCCTTCGAAAGAAAGCGATCTGGAATATAAAATATCCTATATTAATACTAGTGTGATCGGTATTAATAATCTCTTCAGCTCGCTGCTGGCCATTTTAATTTCTGTCGCTATTGGTACCTTAATGGCCTTTTTGTTGGCCAAAATCAGTTATCGTCCGCTGGGAGCTTTGTTGAGTAAGCTGTCTGCATCGATCCGTTATGATGACGTCAAAGACAGCACGACCTTCGATTCCGAATACAATTACATCGAAAAGTCGTTTGACCGGCTGATCCATGAAAATGAAAAGCTTCAGCGATCGATGCAGGATTACGAAAAGGCCGCTAAATCCAACTTGTTCCAGCGCCTGCTCAAGGGTTATTTTACAGATGATCAGCAGATCAATGGATTAGAAAAATTCGGCATCGGTTATAACGATGAAATGTATTATTGCACATTGCTGATCAGCTTCCACGCCATTCGCGATATCTCTAATTACGATAGCTTACGCAAAATCGAAATGATGACGATTGTGATTGTCGAGAAAGTTATGAGCCGGTACGGGTTTGATTATGAACTATTTGAAGTGACCAATGCGGATAAAGCGCTGATTTTATCCTCCGAGAGCATCTTCGGACAGGAAGGCATAATGGAGCAAGTGGCCGTCAGCATTACGGCGGAGCTCGAGCAGACCTGCGGATTTCATCCTTATGTATTGTCAGGAACCGTTGAGGAAGGGCTTGTCGGTATCAGTAAATCGTATTATGCGGCCAATGAAAATCTGCAGTATATTTTGTTTTCGCGAGACCGTCTTCCCATATCACAGGAGGAAGCTGTCCAATCCATTGTCGACTATTATTATCCGACAGATTGGGAGGTGCAGCTAATTAATAATCTGAAGATCGGGAACCTGGATACATCGATGCAAATTCTGCACGAAATCAGTACCGAAAACGGAAAACGCAATTTGTCCAAAGCTAGTATGAACAATCTGGTTTCATTGTTAATGGAAACGATGTTGAGAGTATTATATGAGCTTAACCTTGATATAGGCATCTACTCCAAACAGTTTGCTAATCGAGTTAAAGGAGAAGATATCGGGGAGATGTGGAGCTATGTATATGAATTGGGAACCTTGATTTGCGAGCGGAACCGGTATTCCAACACATCATTGACAATTGAAGCAGGCAGCCAATTGCTGCAGTATGTCAACGAAAATTACACCAGCGCCGACATTTCGTTAAAGCAGCTCGCCGAAATATTCCAAATGTCGGTTTCCAAGGCATCCAAAATCTTCAAAGAAGTTTCCGGAATCAATTTTTATGATTATTTATGCCGGCTTCGTATGGAAATGGCTAAGGAGTTGTTGAGAGAAAGAAAATGCGGCATCAATGACATCGCCCGCCGTGTAGGCTATGAAAATGTATATTCCTTCAAACGCGCATTTGCCCGTTATGAAGGCATCAAGCCGGATGAATACATGGATTCGGCGATGTGATCATATCCAATCTAAGGAGGAATCATAATGAAATTTAGGCGAATCGGAAGCTATCTTCTATCTGCATTGCTGTTGACGGGCATTCTGCAGCCCGTTGCGCAAGCTGATTCATCGCAACCGCAGTTAGCATCGAACGGCAATAATGGAGGGAACGAAATGAATGTAGCGCTAGGCAAGCCTTATACTGTCTCGGAGCCGGCGAATGATCCGTACCCCGATACGGGCGGCGAATTGACCGACGGCGTACTGGCAAGCGACGACCCTGCCGACGAGGCATGGACCGGATTCTACAAAGGTTCCAGCCGAGTCATCACGATTGACCTTGGCAGCGATCAATCGGTCTCGTCCATTCGCGCTAACTTCTTGCAGATCCCATCCGCAAAGATTCAATATCCGAACGCGGTGTCGATCTATACCTCGAAAAACGGGAAAGACTGGACGGCGCTGAAGCATGCAGGGCCACCTGTGGCGTTCTGGATCGGTGTTAACCCTCCCCGATACACCTTCGAATGGGACGCTGTGAAAGACGGCGTTCCGGGGGGAGGAGATAAGTCTTCGGCGGCCTTCTCCCGTTATGTTAAAGTCCGGTTTACGACCAAGGAATGGGTGCTTCTGGACGAAATTCAGGTCATAGGCCAGGACGGACATATCAAAGGTGCAACGGTTCCCCATGAGAAGGAACAATATCTGCAGCCTGGCGCCCAGACCGGCGGTATCTCCAATTTGGCTCTTTTGTATAATGGACATTACAATAAGGGATTAGGGGACTGGACAACGGAGAAACTGATTCCTTATCTCGCGCATGTAGATCAGAACGGAACGCCGACTGATTGGTTATTCGATGGCATTCTCTATCTGGGTCTCAGTTCGCCTGCTGGCCGTTCATTCGCCATGTCCTTTAACGGGTCCAATTGGGACGATTGGAAATGGTATTTGGATAAGACATTCGCCACCGACGGAGATCTGGATGCCTTGAACGTTGCAGTGGGAGAAGTAATGAAGGAGCTCGGCAAGCCGGGTGGTAAATCCACTGAAAAATACCCGGTGGTTCTTATGGTTCCCTACCCGGCTGAACCGCAGACTAATTTCGGAGACGTAGATGGCGACGGTATTACGGAGAACTTCAACGCCTCTCAAGTCGGTGCCGATGCTTCGCTCGCAAGCAAGAAGAAAGCGGTCGACTGGTATATCGATCAGTTGATCCAGCGCTGGGACGCGAAGGGTTACGATAATCTTAATCTTGCCGGATTATATTGGCTAAACGAAGAAGTAGCGCCGGACGGTACGAATGATGCACAGTTGATAAAACACGCGTCTAACATCGTTCATGACAACGACTTGTTATTCTACTGGATTCCACATCTGCGTGGCTATCAATTCTTCACATGGAAGGAATTAGGTTTTGATGCTGTGGCCTATCAGCCAAACTATTTCTTCCAAGCGGATAGTCCGCTGGATCGTATACGGGATGCGGCTGATTGGGCTAAATCACTCGGGATGGGGATGGAGATGGAGTTCGATGAGCGTATCCTGACAGATGCCAACTTCAGGCAGAAATATTATGACTATCTTAACGGTGCTATCCAATTCGATTATGCAAAGGATACTTTTAGAGCCTACTATCAAGGGAATGACACATTGCTCCAAGCGGCACGATCTGATGAACCGGCAGTTCGCGCCACCTATGATGACATGTACAAGTTCATAAAGGGCAAGTACAGACCTTAAATAGCCCGAACCATTCATACCATTTAGAGCGATACGCAGGCCATCCCGATTGGGATGGCCTTGCTTTATTTAATACTTCGGTTTAAGACTAATGAAAAAAGGAGCTGTGTTGTTCAAGCAAGCTCCTGATCGCTTATAGTCGGTCATCCGATGTGAAGTACAAGGAGACCCCGCCATTAAATTTAAATATAGCTCTGCGTATCTCTATTTCTTGCGAACTTGTAGGTTGCAATCAGCGATAAGGCCAAGGCAAAAGCCAGCAGAATCGCCACGTTCAGAATCACGTCGTTCAGGCCGCTTCCTTGCTGAAGCTTGCCGAACGTATCGAGCAGCCAATACTGCGGCAGGAAATCGGCGATTCGCTGAATCGCTTCGGGCATCACGGAGAGCGGGAATACACACCCCGCCAGCAGCGATGTCGGCATGATCACCATCGTCTGAATTCCGTTAGCCATCATGGTGCTGTCCGAGAACGCGACGATGACCTGCGATAAACTAACCGCGACCAGAGCGAACAGCGACAGAATCAGAAACATCTGCCATAATGGAATGCCTGGCTCGATATGAAAGAACCGGGTCATGACGAACAAGGTGGCCGCAATCTGGATCATCATCAGAACGATGTTCACGATGGCATTCGAGAAGACGTAACTGCGGGCCGTAATAGGCGACGATAAGAGTCTATAGTACGTACGGTTCTCGCGATCCCGGATCGTCAATGCCGATAGATTCACGGCGGAGAATAACATGAACACAACCAAGTAACCGATCGTCCGGTTGGTCATATCATGATTGGCCGATTGATCCGCAACGGTAGTCGTGGACAATTGAAACGTAGAACCGCGATAACCGCTGTATAATTCGTTAAACGCGGCGGCGTCGCCACCCGCTATAACCCCCATGGATGAAATATTCTGGACGTACGCGTTCAGATACGATTTGACATACCCCGTAACCTGAGCGCCCTTAATCGATTCGATCCGGACCGGCTCGGGTGTCCCCTGAATTACGCCTTTCGCAAACCCCTCGGGGAAGATCAGCACCGCATCCAGCTCACCCGACACAACCAAGTCATCCGCTTCCGATTCCCTAATGACCGATGCCTCGGTATGCTCCAATTGAGCAACAAAATCGATCGTATCTTGCGTGACCTTCTGTTCGATATCGTGATTCACGATGCCGAGGGTAACGGAAGCATCTCCGGAGCCCTTGTAGATTAAGGTGGATAGCAGAATGCCGACAATGGGAAGCGCAATAACGAGCAGCAGATTTTTATAATCCTTCAACGAGGTCAATATCGTCTTTCGAATGAGCCAAAGCATATCCTTCAGCATTACAGTCCCTCCCTTCTTCGCATCGAAATCATGGCTATGGCCAGCAGCAGGATGGAAAAACCGATATTCAGCATCATCGCCTGCATGGCCGCCGATCCACTGCCTGAATAAATGAGCTGCAGCAGCGCTTCATTGGACCAATGCAAGGGAGAATACGTTGCAGCCTCCCTCATGAATCCCGTTGTGCTAGAAACCGGCGTATACCCTCCGCCAAAGAAGGCAGCCAGTTGAATAATGACCATGATGACAGCTCCGGCTGCATTTCCCTTCAGCACATAACTGATGCCGAGCCCGAGGCTGAGCGCAAACAGGATCTCGGTGAACAACACCAGGAATACCATGATGGGGTGCTCTCCCCAATAGGCATTGAACATATATTTGCTGATCAGCACAACGATGATGACAAATACGGCATTGATTGCGAGCGTGCCTATTATTTTTCCGGCAAAAATCTCGGCTTTCGTCACTGGTGAGGCCAGTAGGCGCTGTGCGGTATTTCGCTTTCGCTCACTATCGATGAGTCCGCCTGCCGTCAAGGCGCTGTACAGGATGATCATTGTGGTGACCGCAATCGAAAAATAATCAAGCGAACCCGGCTGCCTCGCTCCCTGTATGGAAGACTCCAGCACATAGCTCCCTCCATCATCAACAAGCGGCTTGCTCTCATATGCCGGATCGATCTTCGCGGCTTCGGCTGACAGCCGGTACCGGTCGGTAAATGCGGACAGCATCCCTTGCACAATCCCGTTCTCCAGGCTGCTGCGGCTGTTTCCCTCATAACGGATGCCTTGGCCGTCCATCTCCACGTAACCGGTGTACCGGTTGTTTCTCACTTCCTGTCCTCCGTCCATGCCTTCCCCGACTTGATCAAAGACGATGCCCGATGAGCGCTCCGCCTCCTGCATGAATGCCTGCCATTGCTCCGTAAGCGCGGGTTCTGCTCCGTTGTTATGGTATAACACCCGAATGTCTCCAATCGTGGTACTCCCGTTAAAAGCATTCGAAAGCGCCGTCCCCAGGATCAGAATGAGCAGCACCGGGGTTGCCAGCATGAATACCAGCATCTGTGGCTCCCGGACGATCTTCATCTCCTTCAGCGCGATTCTCAGTACGTTCATGTACTTCCACCTCCCTCTTCCTAAGTCTGCTAATCCCGAAGGCTCCTGCCGGTCAGCGTTAGGAACACACTTTCCAAATTCGGCTCGGACGCTTGAACGGAACGAATCTCAATGCCTTGCGCCATGAATTGCTGAATGATTTTATTCAGGTTATTGACTCCTGCGTCGGAGCTGATGTGCACGATATTCTCCTTCACTTCAACCGATTTGACGCCTGCAATCTCCTTCAACTTGTTCGCTTCAAGATGGGCGGCCGTTTGCACTTCGATCCCGATATCCTTCTGGTCCGTAATAATGGCCTTCAGCTGTGCCTTCGTGCCCTCCGCTATGATCTTGCCGTGGTCGATAATGGCAATCCGAGTGCAGAGCTCCTCCACTTCCTCCATATAATGGCTCGTGTACAGGATCGTGCTGCCCATCTCGTTCAGCTTCCTGACCGAGTTCAGGATATAGTTCCTCGATTGGGGGTCGATGCCGACGGTCGGCTCATCCATGATGATCAGCTTCGGTCTGTGGGCAATCGCGCAAGCGATATTCAGTCGTCTCTTCATGCCTCCGGAGAAGCTCTTCGGGTACATCTTATGTTTGTCGCTAAGTCCGACGAAGGCAAGCGCCTCTTCGGCCCTGCTCCTAAGCTCCGACCCTCTCAATCCATATAATCCGGCAAAAAAATGAACATTCTCATATGCGGTCAGATCCTCGTAAATCGCGACCTCTTGCGGAACCATGCCGATCTGCTGCTTCGCGAACCTTCGATGCTTCGTCAGATTCTTGCCCAGGACATGAACCTCTCCCTTGGTCATGGGCATGAGCGACGATATGATATTGATGGTTGTGCTCTTGCCTGCTCCGTTCGCGCCCAGGAAGCCGAAAATCTCGCCTTCCCGTATGTTCAGCGACAGCTGGTCTACCGCTATGAAATCCCCAAACTTTTTCGTGAGCCCTTTGATCTCCAGCACGTTCATACGTTTTTCGCCTCCATATTCCATCCACGCATCAACCGGTGGACTTGATCTGTATGTATCGTACGAAAAAAGGATGCCCTTGCGATAGTGCACAAGTTCATCCTTACCCATGAGAATATTCATGTTATTGACGATCCAAATCTTCACCCTTGTGGGGAAATGTCTTGTTTGACGATATCCCTAACCCGCCAAATGCGCTTACCAGCTTTAGCTATAAGGAATTAGAGTGGTCACCGAGAAGCCGCTCGAGCCATCCACGATCACGGTTCCATTCACGACCGCGGCCCGTTCCTCCATGCCTATAATCCCAAGACCCTTGATTACCTTCTGCATGCCCTTGCCGTTGTCGCTGACCTTGGCCTTGATCATGGTGCCCAGAACTTCGATATGTAACGAGACTGCCGTTGCATTCGCATACTTCATCGTATTGGTTAACGCTTCCTGGGTATTATCCTGAATGATTTTCCACTGAAGCGGCGTAATCACATCCATATTGCCCTCATGCGTTAATACGGTCTTGATCGGGTGCTGAGCGGAGAACTCCTCCAGAAATAAACGCATTCGGTTGATGCCGAGCTGCTCCGTTGGGGGCTTCACGTTCTTCAGAACCAGCCTGATGCTCTCAATGCCTTCTTTAGAGATGGATATGGCATTTTGCAGCAGCTCGGCGGACTTGTCCGGATTCGATGTCATCAAGCGCTTGGCCGCTTCCATCTGAATCAAAGCTCCCGTCATGGAATGCCCGATCTTGTCATGAATCTCCTGGGACAGCCGGTTTCGCTCTTCCAGCTTAAACATATATTCAAACTGCCGGATGTACTCATTATTTTCGCTCAGCCGCTGGGTCAACCGATCGAGTTCACGATGCATCTGCTCGTTCTGCTCCTGGTAGGATGCGGCTCGGTTAACAAAGGTTCTGAGCATCGTAAGATAAATATAGGATAGAACGGATGTAGAAACATAGGTCATAACAAACCCCTGAGGCATGATAAGCGCTGGAACCAGCAGGGGGATCAGGATCATCCAGCTTCTGCGAATGTAAAGCGACAACAGCTCGTACAGATTCACGGGAAGCAGTATGAGGAGCAGCGGATGGATGTAGAATGAGGAAGCCATGGCAACAAGAATCGCAAGCAGCATGAGGTACGGCTGTATGCTTCGGCTCTTGAAAATATAGACGGATACATTCACGGACAGGTAGAGAAGAACGACAAGGATATACCATGGCGTCATCGCAAGATCAGAGGCATACGACTGGCTGATCACATACAGGAACAGCATGCTTTTGAACCCGATGACCCACAGTTCGGCATAGTTTCGGCGTTCGCTCACTTATTCACTTCTCCCGTCAGATAAAAAATCGCAATCTGGGTTCGATGCTCCAAACCTGTCTTGCTGAGAACCGAAGTGATGTGATTGGCAATCGTGCCTTCGGAAATAAACAGCTTCTTCGAGATTTCCTTGTTGGCCAGCCCTTTGGCGATGAGCGCCATAATATCCAGTTCCCTTTCGGTGAATAGGCTTCGGTCGAACTTGTTTGCCTTGTCTTCCTTGTCTGTCTTATCAGGCTTTCCGGGGGACAGCCCGGATTTGATTTTATCCAGTACGACGTCCTGGAGCACATGATGGCCGTGGTACACGGTTTTGATCGCATCGCGAATCCGTTCCGGGTCGTTATTCTTTAGCAGATAACCCTTGGCGCCATTCAGGATCGCATCGGTAATGTGTTCATCGTCGTCGAAGGTCGTTAAGATCAGCGTCTTGGTCTTCGTACGCTCCGTGAGCTGTTTCGTGGCCTCAACGCCATTCAGGTTCGGCATCCGGACATCCATCAGAGCCACATCCACTTCGTGCGCTTCGCAAAAGGCGACCGCTTCTTGTCCGTCTTCGACGGTCGCCACCACGTCGAACTCATCAAACGTCGCCAGAATGATCTTCATGCCTTCCCTGATAAATGAGTTATCGTCCGCAATGATCACTTTGATCTTCAATTTACGCTCACGCTCCCTTATTCAGGATTATACAGCCTGCCATCCTGAAGAACGATAGTATTTTATTCACTATAATAAAGGGAGCAACGTCCCGATGCTGCGACTTTGGCATGATCCCGTCCACATGAACCGGTCGGCTTGAGCAAACTATAGAAAGCAGTGCAGGGATGAACCCCGCACTGCTTAGGTGCCAACCTATTCTATTAAGAAGCGGCAATTGATTTTCTCTTGTCTGAACGTCTCCCTTTCTTGAATGTCGAGGCCAGCAGCAGAACAAGAAAACCTCCGGCTATAAACCACATTACCGCGGAATGCGAAGAAGATGGAGCATATCCGTCAAAATACATCACATCCCGGAGAGCGGAAGCGGCAAAGCGCAGCGGCGTCCAGGAATACAGCCAGTCCTGCGTTGCCTGGGGCAAAAACTCCGGCGCCATATTGAGAAGCGGCATCGAGAAGAACATCAGGAGCACCAAGATGCCCATGGCCGGTAGCCCGATCCAGTTCAACAAGGTCGACTGTAGAAGGAAAAAAGCGGAACCGGCCAGCCACAGCATCAGCCATACGCTGCCCCCGTTCGCAAGCTCCATGCCATACCACGAGGAAGCCATCCATACCAGAAAACCGGAGGTCAGACCCGCCAGGAGCAAACCGGCAGCACCTTGCAGCAGTATCGCGATTCCCCGGCCGCTGCCTTCAGCCACTGCTTTCTGCAGCGCCTGGAACAGGAATACGCTAAGGATCAGGCAGCCGATCCATAGAATCTGTATCAGCATCCCCGACGCATTGCCGCTTGCGTGGTTAGCACCCACAGGATGAACGACTTCCTCATGGACCTCGAACGGGGTCAGCAGGGCCTGTGCGGTTGTGACCGGCAGCATATCCGTCTGCGTGCCGATCATGGTCAATGCCTGCTTGGATAGCTCCGCTCCCGCCATCTTCATCGCTTGCCCGAGCATCTGCTTCACCGCGGCGGATGCCTGCGTGCTCATCCCCTCGTTCACCAGCACCTGCACCACAGCGGGCTTCGGAGCAGGCGACTGCAGCGACAAGATACCCGCGCTTAAGTTCTCAGGCAGCACGAGGGCACCGTAATACTTCTGGCTGTCGAGCCCTTCCCTTGCCTCCGCTTCCGAAATCACGATCTCCCACTGAATGGGCATCTGCGAGTTTCCCTGCAGCATCCCCTTTATCATGCCGCCAACAGCAAGGGGTTCGCCGTTCGGTAACTCCGCCGACTGATCCAAGACCACCAGTGCAACCGGAAGGGACTTCGGCTTCGCTCCCACGATCGAACCCATCATGGCTACGCCGAAGACTGCCAGCACCAGAAGGACAACCAATGCGCCGATCCACAGCATTTTTTGTCTTAAAAACCCCATATCAATCACTCCTCGTTATTAATGAACAGACTGTTGATTAATAATCACAGCGTTAATTATAATGAAGAGAGAGATTTGTTCAATCATCAGCTTTCAGCGGAGTGTTCATTACTAATCAGTGTACGAGCCCTCTGTTGATTAAGTCTTCACATTGTACTTGGAGGGGAATTCCTTGACTAAAAAGGCGGATCGTAGGCAAGTCCGGACCAATCAGCTGCTGCGGCAAACCTTGTTCGAGCTTATGGGCGAAAAAAACATCAGCGCAATTACCGTCACCGATATCGCCAATCGCGCCAATATCAACCGCGGTACCTTCTATCTGCATTATCGGGATGTGCCGGATATGCTGGATAAGATCAAGGAAGAGGTGCTTCAGAAGATTGAGAAGATCGTGGTCCATATCGATCCCAGGGATTCCAGGGACTATGCGGAAAAGGGAGAGCCTTATCCGGCGTCAGAACAAATATTCGAAGAGCTCGTCCGGCACGCCGACTTCTTCAAGGCTATTGTCGGCCCGAATGGGGACATTTCCTTCGTTCGGCAATTCAGGGAGTTCATGAAGGAGCATATGTTTGCCAAGCATGCGTTCAGAATGCCCACAGGCGGGAATCAGATCATTCCGAGCGATTACCTGATCGCTTATATGATCTCCGCCAATATCGGCTTGGTCATACACTGGATCGAGTCCGGGATGAACAAGTCCGCAAGAGAGATGGGCATCATGATGACGCAGTTGATCAACTACGGCCCGTTGATCACTTCAGGGATTGTTCAAAAACCATAGGGAACGCAAAGAAAGAGAAGCGGAGGTTCCCTCGCTTCTCTTCTATCGTTACATGCATGTATACGCATGCCCGTGTTCTAATTGATCAATTGCTTCACTAATTCGCGATTGCGCTCCTTGAATACCTCGTTATGCGAAGAGACCATCGCGTACTTCCTGGCATCAGGCTCAATGAACTGCTTCGCGCTGTTCACCGCGTTCGCGGCATCCTGGAAGGCGCCTGCAATCAGGTGCAGCTTCCCGTCAAAATGCAGGATGTCGCCGGCAGCATACAGTCCCGGTATGGAAGAATTACAGCTTGCGTTGCCCGCGATATAGTAGTCATCCACCCGGTGAATATCAAGGTTGCTGTTCTCCAGCAGCGACATATCCCGTTCATAGCCATGGTTAATGATGACCTCGTCTACGGCTAAATAGGAAACTTCCCCTGTCGCATTATTGGTCAATTCTACGCGCTCAATCACCTCATGATTATCCGAAGCAATGAGCTTCGTGATCGATGTATTAAGATGGCAGGTCGCCTTACTGTTCATCAGCTGCTCGACCTGGGCTTCATGGCCTGACAATTCGTCCTTGCGATAGGCCAGGTAGACCTTCTTCGCCACAGGCTCCAGCTCGTTCGCCCAATCTACGGCTGAATTCCCTCCGCCGGACACAATGACGGTTTTGCCCTTGAAATGCTGCAGGGACTTCACGTAGTTCAGGTTCGACACTTCGAACCGCTCGGCTCCTTCAATCTCCAGCTTCTGCGGATTCAAGATGCCTCCGCCGACCGCCACGATGACCGTTTTGGACAGATGCACGCCGGAATTCGCCGTATGTAATTCGAACAGTCCTTCCTCATTGCGGGCGATCGATTCAACCTTCTCGTTTAACAGCACTTCGGGATTGAACGTCAGGCCTTGCTGAACCATTTGCTCGATCAGCTTCGCGCCTGGAATCGGCGTCAATCCGCCGACGTCCCATATCATTTTCTCCGGATATACGTGAACCTTTCCGCCAAGCATGGGCTGATATTCTATTATCTTGGTCTTCATGCCACGCAGTCCACTATAAAAAGCGGAATACAATCCCGCTGGTCCTCCGCCAATAACCGTTACATCAAATATCTCATTCCCACTCATGCGTTTCACTCCCGGTCTATAAATTAAAAGGCTGTTTGTGATCACCTTGTAACGTAAATGATTATCATTATCAATTAGTATACGTTGCCTTTGCCCTTTTTACAATCAAACATTTAGAAAAAATTCATTTTGTCACAATTTCGCCTAGATATAGGCCTGTAATATTCCACTGAACTATATATGGGTATTTTTCGGCTGAAACATGAATATTATTTGAAATTTCCATTAAGATATTTATTGACAACGGCGCAGCCTCACATTATATTTATGGATGAAATTGAGAATCATTATCGTTTGATAGCTAACTACTCTGGAGGTGAAATGATGATTCGCCTAAGTACAGATCGAATAAGCGTCGGTTATGGCGAGAATCTGATATTGAATCGTCTTAACGTAGATATTCCCGATAAAAGAATCACGACCATCATTGGGCCTAACGGCTGCGGCAAATCCACTCTTTTGAAGGCTGTTACCCGCATCATTCCTTATCAATCCGGGGCTGCCATTCTGGACGGGGAAGAAATCGCCAAGATGAACACCAAGCTGCTGGCGAAGAAGCTGGCCATTCTGCCCCAGACTCCGGAAGGACCGGGCGGATTGACGGTGGGCGAACTCGTGTCCTACGGGCGCTATCCCCATCAGCGCGGTTTTGGCCGCTTGACCAAACAGGATATGGACGTCATCGACTGGGCGCTCGAAGTTACCGGAACCCAGGATTATAAATACCGTTCGGTAGATGCCCTGTCCGGCGGACAGCGCCAGCGGGTATGGATTGCGATGGCACTCGCGCAGGAGACCGAAATGATCTTCCTCGACGAGCCGACCACGTATCTGGACATGGCGCATCAACTGGAGATTCTGGAACTGCTCGAGAGGCTCAATATCGAACAAGAGCGGACCATCGTCATGGTTCTGCACGATTTGAACCAAGCCGCCCGATTCGCGGATTACATTATCGCGATGAAGGATGGAGATATCATTCAGGCCGGCGATCCGGAAGCCGTCATTTCGCACGAGGTATTAAAGAAAGTATTCCATATCGACGCAGAGATCGGCCGCGATCCGCGCACGGCGAAGCCGATCTGCATCACTTATAATCTATTAAAAGGGGAAAAAGAGGACATACTCAAAACGGCGGAGCATAACGACAACTACGAAGAAGCTGCCCCTCCCGTTTATCGCACTGCTGTTCATTCTTAGGGCCTGCGGCAATCCCGGAACCATTACATATGAGTCCGAGAACGGACCCGCTTAAGTGCCTGCCAATTTCGCAGCGCGTGATTGTGTTATCCGCCTTCGTGGGCGCCCTGCTTGTACTCGGCGTCAACATGAACAGCGGATACTATTCTGCTGGATTACCAAAGCTCTCATTGCACGCCCGCGGGTGTGATGGGGGCTTCTTCAATTCTGAGTTATTTTGTAAAAATAAAGAGGACACCACATGAGTGCCCTCTTGAATCCAATTCTTCTGAACTTTGCTGTACCTCGCGCTTGCCTTCACTTCTTCCCACGGTTTGCAGCCTCTTCGAGACGGCGAAACCGTTTCAAATCCGACTTGCGAATCGGAATCGGCTCCCGGCTCAGCAGCTTCACTACCGCAACGATCATCAGAAGCAGCAGTACGGTGAACGGCAATGCCGCAATCAGCGAAGCTGTCTGTAAGGCTTCAAGGCCACCTGCATACAGCAGGACGCCGGCAATGGCTGCCATCAGCGTGCCCCACACGATTTTTGCCGTTTGGGGAGGGTTCAAGCTGCCATAAGTGGTCATGCTGGCTAATATATACGTTGCTGAATCCGCGGACGTTACCAGGAACGTCAGAATAAGGATAATCGCCAGCACGTTCATGACGGAAGCGAATGGCAATTGGTTGAACAATTGGAACAGTGCCGACGTGACATCCGCGTTAACAGCTGCGGCTATCCCGGTGTTCTCGTGCAGGTCAAACCAGATGGCCGTCCCGCCGAACACGGCGATCCAGAGACAGGCAATGACCGGGGGGACAACCATCACGCCCACAATGAATTCGCGAACCGTCCTTCCCTTGGATACCCTTGCCACGAAAGCTCCCACATACGGCGACCAAGCAATCGCCCACGCCCAGTAAAATATCGTCCACTCCCGTACCCATGTGCCTTCCGCATAGGGTTGGAGCCTTAAACTGTACGAGACAAAATTCGTAATGTAGTCGCCAAGCGCTAATGTGAATGTCTCCAAGATGAATACGGAGGGTCCGCAAATAAACACAAACAATAAAAAGGCTAGCGCCATCGCAAGGTTGAGGTTGCTTAAGTATTTAATCCCCTTGTCCAGTCCCGTTGTCGACGAGATCATGTAAGCGACAAAAATAATCCCCAGCATCAATAACTGCAATCCAACGCCATTATTAATTCCCATAATGGTATTCAACCCGCCGCTCATTTGCAGAACGCCGAGTCCGATCGAAGTAGCGATACCCATGACCGTTGCAATGACCGCCAGGATATCAATCATATTCTTCACGCTGCGCTTTGAACCGGTAACAGGCTCAAGCGCGGTAGACACCAGCCCATCCTTCTGCTTGCGGAACTGTAGAAACGCAATCACAAGCCCGACTAAGGCAAACACGGACCATTGACTGATCCCCCAGTGAAAAAAGGAATAGCCCATAGCCAGGCGTGCCGCGTCTACGCCTTGTGCTTCGACGCCTCCGAAGGGCGTCTTAAAAAAGTGACTCATGGGTTCAGCCACGCCCCAAAACACCAGCCCCACGCCAAATCCTGCGGAGAACAGCATGCCGATCCAGGTGAAGAACGGATACTCGGGCTTCTCCTTATCTCCGCCAAGGCGAATCGTGCCGTATTTGCTGGCCGCAACCCAGATCAGAAATATGATAATCGCAAAGATCGAGAGCAAATAGAACCAGCCGAACGTATTCGTCGTAAATCTGTACAGATACCCTGCCACTTCACCAAAAGCGCCGGGTTTAACGGCTCCCAGTATAGCCAGCACGGCAATAATGACAGCTGATACCGAAAACACGATATTCTTCAGTAAACTTCCTTTCACAAGCTCCACCTCAGCAGATAAGTCATCGTAGTCCCATACAGTATTTGTATTTAAACCAGAATTGATGTACTTAATCGCTGAATGTGTGCTGCATCGGGTACTTATCCGATCAAAGAGTTCGTTATTTCCCCTTAGAATCTTGTTGAGATCCGATATACTGCTGGCCCAAAGTGACCATTTGCTCCAGTACCGCTTCAAACTGTCGGCCAAACTCCGTGATCGAATATTCCACCTTGGGAGGCATCTCATGAAACACGGTCCGCTTCACAATGCCGTCCTCCTCCAACTCCCGTAATTGCAAGGTCAGCACGTGCCGCGATACTTCAGGAATTTTCCGGTGAAGCTCACCGAAACGGCGGGTTTCCTGAAACAGCTCATATAGAATTCGAGGCTTCCACTTTCCGCTAATCATGTGCAGGCCGACTTCAGCCGGACACCCGAAACTCTCATCCTGATAGGGCATTTTGCTATTCCTCAACTCCCTTGGTCATGAATTGATGACTAGGTCACATTATTCTGCGTACTTACCCTGGCTTTCTTTTTCAGATAGGCTATTGATTATCATCTTACAGAAAGAGGAGATACAATGAAACCATCAAATCCTTCAAAACCCGTATGGAAGCCGGAAGATATGAATGCAGCCTTTGCAGACGCGTATAATAGTGAGGATATCGATCAGCTGCTGGCACTGTATGAACCGAACAGCGTTCATGTCCACCGAAACGGAAGCCTGGAAATCGGAATCCATTCCTTCCGCCATACGTTGGAGGAACTACTGCGGCTCAAAGGTACCATGGTCTCCACCAATGTATACTGTATCCCGTTTGAAAATATCGCTATGCTGCGTGCTCGGTTCACCCTGCAAACGACCGATCCGGATGGCCAACCGCTGGTGCTGCAAGGACATACCTCCGAGATCGTGAGACAACAGCCCGATGGAAGCTGGCTGTACATCGTGGACCATCCTTTCGGTTCGGATACATGGGGATGACCGTAAGATTCGTTATATCGGTGGTACAAAAAAAAGCAATCCGCCCTTGTCATGAACAAGCGGATTGCTTCTTGAGATTCATTGCATCATTCCTTGACGAATTCCTTCGTGCTGCGCACCGTATCAATCGGGCGAACCATGCTCTCGATCTGCTCGCGCTTCGGCTCCAGGAATGGAGGCAGGGACAATTTTTCGCCCAGCGTTTCATACGGCTCATCCCCCATGAAGCCCGGACCGTCGGTGGCAAACTCGAACAGAATCTGCGGCGCGACGCGTGCGTACAGGGACTGGAAGAAATAGCGGTCGACAAAGCCCGACGTATGGAATTGGAAGTCGTCCAGACGCTTGATCCAGTGCTCCAGCACCGAACGGTCCTCTACCCGGAAGGCCGCGTGGTGAACGGTACCGAAGCCCTGCTGGGCCCGCGGGAGCACGGCGTTGTACTCGACAACGACCTGCGCGCCATTGCCGCCCTCACCTACCTCAAACAGATGAAGCGAGCCTTCCTTGCCGATTTCCTTAAACTGAAGCACTTTCTCCATCACTTCTTTGAAATGATCGAAATTGGACACCCGCACAAAGACCGGGCCAAGTCCTGTAATCGCATGCTCCAAGGGAATCGGCCCCTTCTGCCAAGGCGTTCCCGAAGCCACGCCTTCATTGTTCTCGTCGGAGATGAGTTGATATTGCTGATCGTCGAAATCAACAAAAGCGAGTGTCTTTTTGCCGAATAACTCTTGAATGCCTTGATGTTTCACGTTCATCCGATCAAATCGCTTGACCCAATAGTCCAGCGCTGCATCGTTAGGAACACGGAACGAGGTTTTGTAGATCTCGTCCGTACCGTGTCTGCCCTTCGGAATACCCGGGAAGTCGAAGAAGGTCATATCCGTGCCTGCACTGCCCTTGTCATCCGCAAAGAACAGGTGGTAGGTCTGAATATCGTCCTGGTTAACCGTCTTCTTAACGAGCCGCATGCCCAGCACATAGGTGAAGAACTCGTAGTTCTTCTCGGCACTGCTCGTAATGGCTGTTACGTGGTGAATTCCTTTTAATCCGTTCATAGTTAAACGCCTCCGTCTCTTATATCGTAAAGTGTGTGTCGAATCTGTTTCATTTATTATTTCGATTTAAAACATCTTTAATTTAAGATAATAATATCACGGCTTTCCTCTTCCGTCAAGCATCAACATTCGCAGCCATAACCAATAAAAAAACAGCCGGACATCAGATCCGGCCGTTCTATTCATTTCGCCTTGATCTCTACATGGACGCTATGAGCCTGTATTGGATAATCCAATGACGGGTAACAGCTCGATGCGTCGATGCGTCTCCTCATGATACAACCATCCATCCCGAACGTGATCCACAAACAAAATGCCGTTCAGGTGATCAATCTCATGCTGCATGCATCTGGCCAGATAATCCTCGCCCTTCAGGATTACCGTCTCGCCTTGCCGGTTCAATGTCTTCACCGTCACTTTGTCGGCTCTCTTCACGTATCCGTAGTAGCCCGGATAAGAGAGGCACGCTTCAGGGCCCATTTGTTCCCCGTCCATCTCCACGATTTCAGGATTAATCAGTTCGATCAGCCCTTCTCCGCAGTCCATGACAATAAGCCTTCGCAAAATGCCGATTTGCGGTGCGGCAAGGCCGGCGCGCCCATCGCTGTCGTACAGCGTCTCGACCATATCATCCAGTATCTTTAATACTCTGGCATTCACGGAATCGACCGGCCGGGCAATTTTGCGCAGGATGGGATCGCCGAATGGCACAATAGGTTTCACCGTCATTCTCTTAAGCCCCCTTAGTTTTGGAAGGAGGTGTATGCACCCATAAGTCACTTGGAGTACACTCTAAGGTTGTGCAAAGGGCATCTAACGTCTCTGCCTTCATCTGCTTGGGCTGGTTCGTCAGCAATGCGCTAATGGAAGCAGCCGACAGGCTGTAATCCGCCTTCTCTTTCATCAGCCGCGCCAAAGCCGCTCCCGACCATATCCCTCTCTCTGCCATCACGTTACGTAACATCCATTCGAGCAAAGGGTCACCCTCCCGTTCATCAAAATATTAGCTTACACCTAATTTTATTAGGTATTGCCTAATATCTCAAGCCCATTTCTTTGGGGTCTGACAAAAGTGGTGCTATAGAGGTCCTGATGACCCTTCGCTGACACTTAATCGGAAGAGATATTTTATGCAGGCTTGGATTCGTTCCGGGACAGCCGTTTCTTAGCGTTCCTGGCTCTGCCTGCAAGGCTGGTCCCGATCACGCCGACAATGACGAGCGCTGCTCCGATGACATGATAGTAAGCCAGCTTTTCATTCAAGAAGGCGACGCCTCCAAAAATCGTGACAACGGTAGCCAGATTGTTAAAGATACCCATCCGGGAAGCCTCGATCTGGGACAAGGCATAGTTGGACAGGAGCGATGTTCCCAGGGAGGACAAGACGCCGAGATAAAGAACCGCCCAGACGAAGGATGAGTGCATAAACGGGTCAAAATAATGGACGAGCGTCCCTAGCGCTGCATGCTGAGCAACCGACATCAGGTTAAACAGCACGAATCCGATCATCGACATGATGAAGGTGATATCCAGTACCGACTGCTTCTGCGTCATCCTGCGGGCCATCACGCTGTAAATGGCATTGGATAGCGCAGAGAGCAAAATCAGCACAATTCCGAGCGTGCTCGATTGCTCGAAGGACACGCCTTTTAACACAAAGATGGAGATGATCCCTGTCACCGACAACACGGTAAACAGCTTTTGTGCCCAGCTGGAGCGCTCCTTCAAGAACAGCGACGCCAAGAGCAGCGTAAAGATCGGTACGGTAGCGTGGATAATTCCCGCCTCGGCCGAACTGGTATAAACTAACCCGAAGGTTTGCAGCGTAAAGAACAGGAACGGATAGAATATGGCCAGCGGCACGATGGTCAGCAGCCGTTTCAGATCCATCGGGACCTTTCTGCGGGCAATGAGGAGGCCCAGCGATGCGGCTAAGAACGAAATGGTAAACCGGTGCGCCAGCGTATCCAGCGGGTTAGCATGGATCAGCGCCAGCTTTACGAACATAAACGAAAAACCAATGATGGACGTATATCCCAAAGCGGCGGCATAGGCACGGCTTGTATGCGGTATATTCATGATATGTGTTCTCCTTCATCTTCTCTTTTGCTTCCTAACCGAGAGGTTGGTGCAGTTGCTATTTATCTTAATGCAGGAAGAACATCATTACGATTTGAAATAACGCTAACTGTACCGGTACAGTTAGCGCGATGAAGGAGGTAACAACAATAAGGCTGTTTTCCGTCATCCCAGGATGACAGAAAACAGCCCCGTTATACTTCAACTTGCATTCTCTCATAACAGGCATCGGCATTGCCGACCCGTTATCGATAAAAAAACCGTTAGTCGCGTTCGACCGAAATCCAGCCGTCACCCTCGAGATGAAGCGTTGCGCCAAGCGCTTCGGCCATAAACCGGAGCGGAACGTAGGTAGATCCGTTGCTATGAACGAATGGGGATTCCGCCAGCGTGACGTTTTTACCGCCGACGCTGGCTTTTTTGGAGCCTACGGTCACCACGATTTCTTCTCCCGTCAAATCATTGATAACTATAATTCTCTTCGAGCCTTTGCTCCACTTCACTTCGGCATCCAGCTGATCTGCCAGGTAACGAAGCGGAACGAAGCTTTGATTGTTCTTCTTGATTACACCATATCCATAATCATCGCTAGCGGGACTGAGGAACATCGACTTTTGCGTAATCTTCAGATCATCCTTCAACACGTTATAAATAAGGGAATCCTTCTCGAAGTTCCGCAGCACTTGACCCGGCGTCACGGATTCATTCAGGACGTCCAGCACGCCTTTGGACGTGTCGACCTTATTGGCTTTCACTGCGCCGCCGATATTCCAGACCTCACCTTTGGAATACACCTTGAAGGCCTTCAATGGCAGGTCCTCGGATGCCGGAAGCGCGACGGTCAGCTCCAGCGCATTCTTGCGCGTATTCAGCTTCTCGTCGAAGTAATAGTCCAGTTTGAGGACCGTATCCTTGCCGAAGACGGTTTCGGATCCCGGAAGCTCCTCCAATAACTGCTCCTTCTGTTCATCATAGTTCTCCGTGAATTCGGTCAGCGCGCCATGCACGATCTCGTAGAGCGACGCGACGACCTCTTCCTTGGATTCCTGCGGCAGGAGTTCAACGTCTTCGCCGTATGCCTCGCCGATGCTGGTTATCATCGGATAAATGGCGTCATAAGCATCGCCGATCACCTGCTTCAAGCCGGCTTCGTCTTTAAGCAGACTTTCGGCGAAAGGCTTAATCATGTTCAAAATCTCTTCGCCCGTAAGCTCCATCTGAAGATGCGTTAGGTTCAAGCTCTCTCCGTTCACCTTCTCCTGGACCGGCTTCACCGAAACTTTGGACGGGTTCGGGAAATGCTTCAGGACGAGTCCTGCCGCCTTCTTCACGACATCTTGAATCGCCTGCTCATACTGGCTGGTGTCAGGCATTCCCGGAACGGTTGTATCCATCGATAGATAGAACGGCTGCTTCGCCCCGTCCAATTGAATCGCCATTCCCTTGGCATCCATGGACAGATGAAGCGGAATCTTCTTGTCCGAATAATGAACGCTGCCTTGCATGGACACCGTATTGCTATCCTCCACGATGGCATGGTCAATATTCAAGGATAACGAATTAATAAGATCAATCGCTTCTTTATCTTCAGACGATAGGGCCTTGTCCGCAGGCACCACCTCGAATCGAATACTTGCGCTGGATTCGCTGGATTTCACGTCAAGACTGGTCAGCATCGCCTTGTTGATATCCAGTCCCCCGACGGCCTGACATCCTGTCATAACGACCAACACGGCTGCAATGAGTACGGTCAACCATTTGAACTTCTTATACATTTTGATATTCGTCCCCTCCCAGGTCATAGGCTCATTTCTATTATGGGAAGGGAGGAAATGTTTGTAAATAGGTATTTTAGCCTCGTCATGTATGCACATGGGAAGACGCCTCAAGATAGCATATATCGACTTTTTGCTATACACTGGGGAATGAAAATCATGACGGAACAGCGCACATTCATGAAGTGCGGTTTGAACAACCTATTAAAGCGTGGTGAATCTCTTGTTTAAAATTATGCTGATCGAAGACGACGTGACCCTGTTCCATGAAGTGCAGGAGCGTCTCTCGCAATGGTCATATGACGTTTATGGCGTCCGCGATTTCAGTGCCGTACTCCAGGAATTCACAGCGATTCAGCCCGACCTGGTCATTATCGACATCCAGCTGCCGAAGTTTGACGGGTTCCATTGGTGCCGAATGATTCGTTCCCACTCCAACGTCCCGATTATATTCCTGTCTTCCCGGGATCATCCCACCGATATGGTGATGTCCATGCAGCTGGGGGCGGATGATTTCATTCAGAAGCCGTTTCACTTCGATGTCCTGATTGCCAAAATCCAGGCCACCCTGCGCCGGGTATACAATTACAACACCGAGCGGACCGAGCTGAGAACATGGCGGGGAGCCACCGTCGAATTCGGCAAAAATACGATAAGCAGTCCTCAGGGCACGGCTGAACTGACAAAGAATGAAATGTTCATTCTGAAGATCCTCATGGAGCGCAAGAACCAGATCGTCAGCCGGGAGGATCTGATCAAGAGCTTATGGGACAACGAGCATTTTGTCAGCGATAATACGTTAACGGTCAACGTCAATCGTCTGCGCAAGAAGCTGGAGCCCTTGGGACTTGACCCTTACATCGAAACCAAGGTGGGACAAGGTTATATCGCAACGGAAGAGGTCCATGCATGATCATGGCCTACATCCGGGAACGGCTAAGCTGGATTCTGTTATTCGTGTTCTTGCAGCTGATGCTTCTGTTTATAGCCGCGGTGGACGCCCAAATCCCGTTCCTGCCCATCCTCTATATCGTGTTTCTGTCGACGCTGTTCTTCCTGGTGTTTCTGTTCGTCAGATACAACCGGGAAACCAAGTTCTACAAAAGTCTCCAGGCATGGGACGACACCTATGACTTAGCCGCCATCAGCGAGCCGGAGCACCCTTTTGAGGCGATTGCCATGGACATGCTCTCCCTGCAGACCGAGCGTTTCAAGAAGGAATCCTCCATTCGCCTGATGGAGATGCAAGGGGAGAAGGACGAGCTGTTATCCTGGATTCATGAAGTGAAAACGCCGCTCACCACGATGCAATTGATGATCGACCGCATGGAAGACGAAACGTTGAAAGCGCAGCTCCAGTATGAATGGCTCCGCATTCACCTGCTGCTTGACCAGCAGCTGCACCAGAAGCGCATCCCCTTTATTCAGAACGATCTGCTGATCGAGCTATCCGCACTTGAACCGATCATCTTTCAGGAAATACGTGCGCTCAAGTCCTGGTGCATGCAGAAAGGCATTGGGTTTGACGTTTCTCTTGAGGTAACGGAAGTGCTGAGCGACGCTAAATGGCTGGGCTTTATCATCCGCCAGCTGTTGACCAATGCGGTCAAATACAGCTCCGCTTCGGACATTCACATCGGGAGCGATCTCGTGGACGACCATGTCAGACTCATCATTCGGGATGCCGGACGCGGCATTGATCCAAAGGACATGCCCCGGATTTTCGATAAAGGCTTCACGTCCACCACCTCGCATCAGGATAGTGCTGCAACCGGCATGGGGCTCTATCTGACGAAAAAAGTAGCCGAGGCCTTGATGATCCGGATCCAGGTGGAATCAAAGCCGGGCATCGGCACAACCTTTACCTTGATCTTTCCGAAACGGAATGAATTCGTAAGCATTACCGGCATGTGACAACAATGTCACATGCTTTTGCGCTTTGTTCGGCGAATCGAAGGAAAAGGGCTCTCGACTCCTTTATGATAAGAACAGATAACAAAGGAGTGAGTGAAATTGGCAATTCTTGAAGCAAACCAAATTCATAAAAGCTACGGCAACAAATTCAATAAACAGGAAGTGCTGAAAGGCATCGACATCCGCGTGGACAAAGGCGAATTCGTCAGCATCATGGGCGCTTCGGGCTCAGGGAAAACCACCCTGCTGAACGTGCTCTCCTCGATCGACAAAGTGAGCCTCGGCAGCATCAAAATCGAGGGCAAAGAGTTTACGGGCCTCAAGGAGAAGGAGCTGGCCGAGTTCCGGAAGCATCATCTCGGGTTTATTTTCCAGGAGTATAACCTGCTGGATACGCTGACCGTCAAAGAAAACGTCCTGCTGCCGCTCTCCATTAAGAAGGTATCCAAAAAAGAAGCCGATCAAAAATTCCAAAGAATCGCGACCGAGCTTGGCATCTATGAGCTCAAGGATAAATATCCGAACCAAATCTCCGGGGGACAGAAGCAGCGGACCTCCGCGGCCCGCGCGTTCATCCACGATCCGAGCATTATTTTTGCGGATGAGCCGACAGGAGCGCTGGACTCGAAGTCCGCATCCGATCTGTTGAACAAGCTGAGCGAATTAAATCAGAAGATCGACTCCACGATCATCATGGTTACCCATGATCCCGTGGCGGCCAGCTACTGCACCCGGGTGGTCTTCATTAAGGACGGACAGATCTACACCCAGCTGAACAAGGGTGAGCAATCCCGGCAGGCCTTCTTCAACGACATCATCAAGACTCAAGGCGTGCTAGGCGGTGTTCAGAATGAACATTAATTATCTGATCTACCGGAATTTGAAGAAGAATATCAAGAACTATTATCTGTATGTATTTGCGCTGATCTTCAGCGTGGGTCTGTACTTCGCGTTTGTCACGCTGCAGTATGATCCGGCGATGGATGAAGCGAAAGGCTCCCTTAAGGGAGCGGCTGCGCTTGGAGCCGCCTCCGTGCTGCTCGTGGCCATCGTGGCGATCTTCCTGCTGTATGCCAACACGATTTTCATCAAAAGGCGCAGCAAGGAGATCGGACTGTTTCAGCTCATCGGACTGACCAAGGGCAAGATCTTCCGGATCCTCAGTGCGGAGAACCTGATTCTGTACTTCGGCTCCATGGTCATCGGCATCTTTGCCGGCTTCGCGGCTTCGCGCTTAATCCTGATGATCCTGTTCAAGGTGACCGGCGTCGACACCGAAGCAGCCCTCTCCTTCTCGACCGAAGCGCTCATCCAGACCGTGATTGTGTTTGCCGTCATCTATGTGCTGATCATGATCATGAATTATACGTTCATCAAAAGGCAGAGCATTCTCTCCCTCTTCCGCGCGGTATCGACGACCGAGAACCAAATTAAGAAAATGTCCTTCGCCGAAATGCTGTTCGGCCTGCTCGGCATCGGACTCATACTTCTTGGCTACTATGTGTCGACCAAGCTGTTCAGCGGAGATTTCACCACCATGAACGAGCTGTTCATGGCCATGATCCTGATCCTTGGGGCGGTGATCATCGGGACTTATCTGTTCTATAAAGGGTCGGTCAGCTTTATATTCAACGCGATCCGGAAGAGCAAGGGCGGTTACTTGTCCCTGAATAATGTGCTGTCCCTGTCCTCCATCATGTTCCGCATGAAATCGAACGCACTGCTGTTAACGATCATCACGACCGTGTCCGCACTCGCGATCGGACTGCTGTCTCTTAGTTATATTTCGTACTATTCCGCCGAGAAATCGGCCGAGCAAAGCGTGCCTAACCATTTTGCGGTAGCGGATCAGAAGGATTTGTCCGCATTTATCCAGGCACTTACAGATGAAGATATCGAATTTAAGAAGACCGAACGGGACGTAATCCAGGTGAATGCGGACCTATCCGATATTATCGGGGCCAGCCTGGAGGTATCTGGGCAAGTGGATTCCAGCTCCATGATCATCCCGGTAATCAGTGATGCCAGCGTGAAGGGTAAGGATGTTTCCCCCGGTGAGACGCTGTTCACGGGGTACAGTGACGCGATCCAGCAATTCATGGCGATTCAGACCACAGGGGAAATTGAACTCATAAGCCCTAAACAAAGCTTTAAGCAGAAGCTGATCGGCTTGGACAAGGAAGCCTACGTATCCTATTATTATGCAAGCGGCGGGCTGCCGACAGCGATTGTGGACCAGACCGTATTTGATCAGCTGGTTCAGGATCTGGATCCGAAGATCCAGAAGAAGACGAATGTTTACCACGGCATCGATATTGTGGATCCAAACGCTGTGGATCAGGCCAATAAGATCTTTAAGAGCCTCGGCCTTAGCGAGGGAACAGGGAACCTCTCTCAGACGGAAATGGCTTTCAACCAGAAGAGCAATATGGGCTTGATGATGTTCATCGTGGGATTCCTGGGGCTCACCTTCCTGATTACTTCAGGATGCATCCTGTACTTCAAGCAAATGGACGAAGGCGAAGAGGAGAAGCCGAATTACACGATCCTTCGAAAACTGGGATTCACTCAAGGGAACCTGCTGACGGGGATTCAGATCAAGCAGCTGTTCAACTTCGGCATACCGCTGGTCGTCGGCTTGTCCCACAGTTACTTTGCCGTTAAATCCGGCTGGTTCTTCTTCGGAACCGAGCTGTGGCTGCCGATGGTTATGGTAATGCTCCTGTATACGGCGCTGTACTCCATATTCGGTTTGTTGTCGGTCATGTTCTATAAACGGGTAATTAAAGAAGCGTTGTAAACGAGGTGCATGGTTGGGCCCAGGGATGATTCGGGTACCATCCATGCATTTTTTCGTGCGCAGGCGTGAAAAAAACGCGGATTACCATTCCAACGGGCTGCAGCTCTTCTGCAGCTTCCGGATATACACGATTTGACCGATATGATAAGCATTGTGCGTGGCCGCATTACTCACCAATTCCCACCACTTGGCCGGCACTGGGAATCCGTTCACTTCCTGCTCAAGCTTGGCCGCCGACAACAGCTCCTGCCATTGCAGCAAAACCTCAAGCAGCCGATCCCTTAACTCGGCAAAAGTCGCGTTATCCGGAATCATGAAGCTATTATGGTTGTCTCCAATAGAAGGAACGGCATCTACCTGCGATTCGCGGTACCGCGTCTGCCACGTTTCGTTCCAATACAGCAGATGCTGTATGATCTCCGCAATGCTGTGGCTGCCATTGGCCGGCGTCCAGAACGCTTCGTCCTCCGTCAGTTGCTCCACGGATTGCTGGAACGGGACGTGCCAGCTGGGATCGTTCGCGTTCGCTAACAGCTGATTCATTAGAACATCATTTGCATGCGCCATGGGTCATTCACTCCTTCATGCGCCCGGTAATGAGCAGCATCACAAATCATGACTAATTTTACTATAGGATGAAGCCTTGTGATTCGCAAAAAATGATTAAAATCATTCTTTCTCGGCTCGCCACGTCTTGAATAACTTCTACCTCACACGGAACAAATCCAAATAATACTGCGCCGTTGGCGTATCGTTCTTGAAACGCAGCTCGATCTTCTCCCCGCTTCCCTTGCATAGGCCCACCGTAATCTCAAAATAGCTTGCCCCGTGCACCGCATCAACCGGACTGGCCTGTTGGTTATCCTCTTTCATCGTGGTCCGCTCGTTAATCGATAGAATCCGTTCGCAGCCAAAGGCAGGATACGACTCCTTGTATATGTCCTGAAGGGACGATCGGATTACCGGGTATAGCTGCTGCAGCATGGCCTTCTCAAGCTGCTGCTCTCTAGACTTGTCTTGCGGCCCTGCATAAGCTGTGCTGCTTCCCGAGCTTAATAGAAGGAGTCCGCCTGAGAGCAGCAGGCAGATGAAGAATCGTTGGTTCATACGCGTTCACCTTTTCGTTTTTTCTATATAGAGTCTCCTTTTCGATCCTATTTAGTCCGACTTGCAGCTTCGTCCCCCCTATACAAAAAAAGACTGCCCTACAAGGCAGTCTTTCACTGGTTTAAATCGTTGATGAATGCACGATCGCATGGCCGTCGTTCCCGTCGTTTTCTTTTTTCCCGACCAGTATATGATAGAGGGCAATTCCCGCAGCTAGCAGGACCGCCATCGCGACGTACATGCCTCGGAAGCCGACAAGCGGCGTCAGGAAGCCAAGTATCAAGGGGCCGAACCCGATGCCCACGTCCACGAAAATATAAAAGGTCGATGTTGCAAGCCCGATCCGGTGCGCCGGCGAACGCTTAATAGCCAGGGCCTGAGCGCTGGACTGCGTCGTGCCGTAGCCCAGACCGACGAATACGGCCGAGAGCAGCAAGGTCAGGCCGTGATGGGCTTGGCTGAGCAGAACCATCCCGATCGCAAACGATAGAATGGCCGGGTACATCACCACATTGGCCCCTCTCTGGTCAAACCAGCGACCCGTGAACGGTCTCGACAGAATGACCACAATAGCATAGACAATAAAGAAATAACTCGCCACTTGGGCCAGACTGATCTGCCCGGCAAAAATCATCAGGTACGTCAAAATGCTGGAATACCCGAACCCCATGACAAAGCTGACCAGCGAAATCGGCACCGCCTTCGGCTCAATAAAGTTGGATAGCTTCAACCCTTGCAGATCCTTCTTCTGCTCCGCTGTCAGTTTCAGTTTCGGTATGTTCATAAAGAAAGCCGACAGCAGCGAAAGCACCCCTAGCGCCCCGCACAGCGTAAAGTTAGCCATCATCGAAGCATGCTCGTTAATCATCAAACCGATAAAAGGGCCAATTGCCGAAGCGATTATAATGCTTACGCCATAGTAACCTGTACCTTCGCCTCTTCTCGAATTCGGAATCAGGCTGGCCGCAATCGTGCCTGTTGCCGTTGAGGCAAGGGCGAAGGCGATACCGTGCAAGAAACGAACAACGAGCAGCACGCTCAAGCTGTTTACGACGAAGTACAAACCGATGAGAACGCTGAAGGCGATCAGACCGGTAAACAGCAGTTTTTTGCGGCCGACCCGCTCGATGATGCTGCCTCCGACCAACCGTCCAATCAATGCGCCGACGACAAAAATGCTGGAAGCCAGGCCAGCCATTCCCGTCGATGCGTGAAACTCATTCTTTGCATATGAGGACATGATCACCACTAATAAATAAAAACATAAAAATAGCAGGAAATTGACGCCGAACACAATCAAAAAGTCCTTGCTCCACAATCGTTCTCGCGAGTCTGCTTGCTCCAAGTTAATCACCTTTTCTAATAATGTTGTCCCTGACCGTCTCCATCACGCGGATGACCGCATTTTGATCCTCTTCAGAAACGCCTTCCATAACCTCCTGTTCATATTGGTCAAATATCTTGCGAATTTGCAGGAAGACGTCGGCTCCGGCCTTGGATAGCTGAATGCGCTTCTCCCGTTTATCGCGCACCGGGATTTGCTCCACATATTCCAGCTTGATCAGCGCGTTCACGGTTCGGGTGACGGTGGGCTTCTCCACGTACAGCATTCTGGACAGCTCCACCAAAGTCATCGACTGATAAAGATCCAGATAGTACATGATGGACCACTGGGCATAATACAGGTTGTAATCTTCGAGCTTACGATTAAGCTCATTGACGAAAGGGCGATACAGCGTAAAGTATTTATGAAAAAAGTGTCTGTGGGCGTCCATTCGAGACCTCCGTTCAAAATAGTTACCTTGGGTAACTACTTATTGATTATAAAGAGGATCCTTCTGCTTGTCCATCCGGAACGGCCTTCCAAATCCTAGATCAGACTCATGCGGACGGCATGCCGACGCTTATTCTCCCTGTTTAGGAATGGCTCTATTCACGTTTCTGCCGCTTATTACAAATAGCGGTAGACAAAAAAAATCGCCCCTTGGACGATGGTAAGTGGTACCTGCCATCTTAAGGACGATTCAAGCAGATAAGCGATCTGCGGCTATTTCAATTGGGGATCAAATCTGTTGTGATTTCTATCCAATATCACTGAACGAATCTGGGACGGGCCCGGATACATCAAGCAGCCTGCCCATATAATCGCTCAGCAGGATACCGTCCGGGTCCAGCTCTTGCCGAACTGCGTGGAATGCTTCCCACATGGGATACAGCTCCTTCAATTGAGCAGCCTCAAGATGATGCATTTTCCCCCAATGCGGCCTGCCGCCGTACCGCAGGAAGATGCCCTCCATCGTACTGAAGTAATCTTCATGCGGCATGCCTTTGTACATATGGATCGCAATATAGGCGGAGTCCCGGCCGTAGGCGGGGCTTAACCAAATATCATCGCCCTTGGCATAACGGCATTCTACGGGGAAATGCACATGGTACTTGCTTCGCGACATTTCCTCACGCATTTCTTCAATGACCGCATTCATCGACTCTGCGGGAATGTTGTACTCCATTTCGTTGAAACGAACGAGCCGCCGGGTCGCGAATAACCGGTGGCTGTAATTCACTTTGCGACCCAGCGGAACCTGCGACGCCGAGAGGCGGCTGACATACGGGCTTGCTTTGGGCAGCTTGCGGCACAGCTCCGAGATCAGCCCGAAGAGGGTGTTCTCCACCAACACGTCGCTGATATAATCCTTGATCCGATGCTCCTTCACCTCTTGGTCCGTCTTGTTCATCAGCTTGATCTGGCACGGCTCTGCGTAAGGGAACCAATAAAACTCGAAGTGGCGATTCTCCTCCGCCAATTGCGCCTGCTGCTTCAAGCATTCGCCCAGCGGTATTCTCCGGCTTTCATATTCGATTTTGTAAGCCGGCTCAAGCCTCAATGTCACTTGCACGATAATGCCGAGCGTACCTAAGGATACCTGCAGCGCCTTGAACCAATCGGGGTGCGACTCTCCGCTGCACTCCAGCACCTCGCCTGTACCGGTGACCACCGTCATTCCGACAACCTGCGTGGATATATTCCCGAAAGCCCGGCCCGTACCATGCGTCCCTGTACTAATGACGCCGGCAATGGACTGTACATCAATATCCCCCAGGTTCTCCTGTGCCAGCCCCTGCTGAAACAACAGCTCGCCCAGCAGCTTCAGCTTCGTCCCTGCCCACACGGTGGCGGTTCGGGCTTCGGCATCGACATGGACCAGGCCCTGCATCTTGTCCAAGGAGATCAGGCAGTCCTCGGATGCGGCAATGGGGGTAAACGAATGCCCTGACCCAACCACTCGCAGCCGCCGGCCCTCCTGCCGGCACATCCGGACCACTTTTTCGACTTCCGTAATAGAGGCAGGATACAACACCGTTCTTGGATAGGCTCGTACTGATCCCGACCAATTCGACCACTGGATCTGCTTCATAGAAAACACTCCCCCATTCCGCGATAGGTTGCATATTCGCCTACGATGCGGCCTTGCGATACCGCATACAGCACCTTGAACCGCTCGCACAGCTCGCCGGCCTTCGCATGGCGAAAGAACACCGGGTCTCCCAGGCCAAGCTCCACATGGGTTGGCAAACGCAGCGGCGTCTGCACTTCCCCGGCTCCTTCGAGCGAGAACAGCTTCAATCCTGAAGGCAAGTAAGGCATCGCCAGCTTATCCTTATCCGCCGTACCCGATGCCGTGTAGCCGCCTCCCATGCAGGTCACGATCCCTGCCTTCGGGATGCGAACCACCTCTACCGCATAAGCCGCTGCCGGCTTATAACGGAATGAGGCGTAATGATCGAACAGACCCGGCGCATAGAAGCCTGATCCGGCCGTAATTTCGGTTACCCAAGCTTCCTCCCGGGAGCTGTCCAAACTTCCGGTTCCCCCTGCATTCACGAAGCGGAGCCGAAGATCCATGGCGGCAAGCCGCTCCACGGCTTCTTTCCTCCGCTTGGCCGCTTCAACGATGGAGCGGTTTTTCAGCCACCGGACCATGGTGTTCTTCATACGCTTCTTGGCTGCGTTATCCCCAACGCCTGCTACCTGCGCCTCGTACCCCATGATACCGTCCAGGCGAAGCCACGGGGAGCGGATAATCCGTTCTACGACAGGATACATGCCCTCCCATGAACGGACGGGCGATCGCCATACGCCGAAGTGCAGACCCGGATATTGGACCGACATATCCATATCAATGCAGAGCGGAATCACGATCCGCTGTTGTTTGGCGAACTGTTCGATGTGCTCGACATGCTCCACGCTGTCCACCATTAAGGTAATGCTGCGGCCTTCGCCGACCAAATTCACGATGGAGCGAATGGCTTCCGGCTGCCACTGCGGATATCCCAGCAGCAGATCGTCAAAGCCCTGTTCCGCCAGAAATACGGCCTCCGCTGCCGTATAACACATGATTCCCTGAAAGATCGGGTTCGAACGAAGGAGACGGTTCAGCACGTCCACGGAGCGGATGGACTTGCTGGCCAGCCGAACCTTCTTACCCCTCGCCGCCTGTGCAATCGCTTCGGCATTGTCGTCCAGCATGTCCAGATCCACCAAGGCGAACGGCCTCGGAACCTGCGCGAAAATCTCTTTATAATACTCGTATGTCGACACCCCTACATCAACACCTTCCCGTTTCCCTCACGCCTATGCCACATGATATTCTCGAAGGTAACGGATTATCCTTCCGCACACCACTATCCGTACAAATAAAAAGAGCCCAGCCTTTGGTTGGCTGGACCCGAATCCTAATCGGCTAATTTGATGATGGTTAGGGAAGCGCCGTTGCCTTGTGCAAGGGTTGCAGCACCTAATACGCCATACAATTGAAGATTAAGCATATCGCCTGCATTCAATTGTTCTATAAACTGGGCGTGAAAATGCGACTTCGATTTAATTGGTGCTTCGTCACTCTGCATGATTGAGATACCGTTTCGAGTAATCCTTGAGCCCATAAGCAAATCTGACGTTAAATTAATCGTATAAGAAATATAGTAAATCCCTGTTTCATGAACCGTAAACAATGTTGAACTTCCATCTGCCATGATTCCTGCTACTTTCGGATTGTCCGGCAGCGGAACCGGGGTCCCGCCGAGCAGTACTGGAATAACGCCTCCCGACGTATTCCCTGCGTATGCATAAGTTCCTGTGGAGCTCCCTCCTGCAGGTCCAACAGGCCCCGCTGGACCTGCGGGGCCTTGGGGTCCCTGAGCTCCTTGTATCCCTTGCGGACCTTGTGGCCCTACCGGGCCGAGGTCGCCCTTATCGCCCTGGATTCCCTGAGGTCCAGGATCCCCTTGATCCCCCTTTTCACCCTGCGGACCTGCCGGGCCTTGATCTCCTTTATCGCCTTTCGGACCCGGGGATCCCGTGGGGCCTGGATCGCCCTTAGGCCCGGATGGCCCTGCTGGTCCAGTTGGACCTTGGGAGCCCGAAGATCCTGAAGACCCGGACGGACCTTGCGGACCTTGGGGCCCCTGAGGCCCCTGTGGACCCTGCGGGCCCTTTTCGCCAGGTTCGCCTTTTGGACCCTGCGGGCCGGCCGGACCTGGCTGCCCCTGCTCCTGATTTCCCCCGCCACTGCCATACGCAATGCTAACCAGCTGTTTTTGTTGGTTCCACTGCACCTTGGCCTCAAACACTTCTGCCAAAAAACGAAGCGGAACCATCACCCTGTTATCCTGCAGTTTGGCCGGCTGGTCCAGCTTCACTTTTGTGACGATAGTATCTTTTCTCACCGTAGCCACATCACTGCCCAGAACCAGCTCGGCAGAGAGATCTCCTCGAACGGCTGTGATCATCTTGGCAGAAGCATCCCACCGAATGGACAGGCCCAATATTTCGGTTACATGCTTAATGGGCACCAGCACTTTGCCTTTAACCATAACCGGGGCAACATCCAAAGACTTGGTTATCCCGTTGACTTGCATCGTGATGCCTGCCGCTTGCGTGACGGGTGCGATCGCTAAACTCAAGGTGAGCATCATTGCTGCCGCAAAATACAGCCGTTTTTTCTTCAACACAATTACCTCCTTATCGATCATGGAATAATTAATTTATCAGTCGAACCTACTCGCGAGTTAATATAAATAATTACACGAGAATCATGATATTTCCTGTGTGCGATCGCGAAATATTAAACATTTTTTGTTAATTCTGGCCTAAGCAAAAAAAGGATGAGGAATGCCCCACCCTAAGTAAATCCATTTACCATACGAATTTTATGCCCATTTCCTCCTGTATCTTCTCATTGCTCTTATCATAGCAGTTGGTCGTATAATGAGAAGGACATTTGTCCAGTTGAGAAGGGAGCGCAAAAGAAACCCATGAAACGACTTCATGATGCACCATTGCTGAAAGCCAAGCTGGAGCAATTTCACTTCGGAAGCATGCTGGATTTGGGCAATCCGGCGCCCTTTACCTTACAACAATACGAGCCCGGCGAGATCATTCTGCATGAGGGTTTTGCCATGCAGTCCCTGTTGTTCCTCGTGCAAGGGAAAATCAAGGTGACCTCCAGCATCGAAACCGGCAAATCGCTGCTTCTGCGTTTTGGCCATCCCTTTTCCATCATCGGGGATATTGAATTGGTTCGAGACGTTCCTGTCCAATCCCAGATTGAAGCCGTTAACGAATGCCTGTTCATCGGGCTGTCGTTTGATTATATCAGGCAGCATGAAATGACGAACGCCCGCTTTACCTCCGCCTTGCTGGATCACCTGAGCTACAAACTCCAGACCTGCACGACCGCTTCCCGCGTCAATCTGTTGGCTTCCGTGGAGAACCGGTTTGCCAGCTACCTGATGTCCACCATGTCGCCTGGACCGGATCCTTCCTTCGGGATGGAGCTGAGAACCGACCATATCGGGGAGATTGCCAGCTTGCTTGGCACCACGCACCGACATTTGAATAGGGTAATGCATACCTTCGCCCAAAAGGGGGTCCTGGAACGAAACGGACAGACTATCCGCATTCTGAACCGGCCAGCTCTGGAGCACGCCTCGAACGGCATCCGCTATGAGTAGATCGCCCGGCCGAAACTTTTTTCGCGGATTCTTGTAACGAATCGGCCATGACCCGGTCATATAAGCAAGGAGGTGAACAGGTGACGGATTTGCACCAGATCTACCATCAACACTTTCAAGACGTGTACCGGTTTCTGCTGTCGCTAAGCAGAGACGAGCATGTTGCGGAAGAACTCACGCAGGAGACGTTTTTCAAAGCACTGAAGCATATCGATTCGTTTCAAGGCACGTGCAAGCTGAGCGTGTGGCTATGCCAAATCGCTAAACATACATACTTCTCCTATCTTGATAAACAAAAGCGGTATGAGCCAGCCCCGCAGATCGACCACGGCAGCGGTCAGGATATCGCATGGAAAACCGTGGAAAGGGCTGAGGCTTTTCGCATCCATCAAATCCTGCACCGGATGGACGAGCCGTATAAAGAGGTGTTTACGCTGCGAGTGTTCGGGGAATTGTCTTTTGGCGAAATCAGCCGGCTGTTTGGAAAAACCGAGAGCTGGGCAAGAGTCACCTTCTTTCGAGCCAAGCAAAAAATCCAAAGCCTATACAAGGAGGGGAATCAATCGTGAGCCGAATATCGTGCGAGATTATTCAGGATTTGCTGCCTTTGTACCATGATGATGTATGCAGCGCAGACACCAAAACCTTGGTAGAAGAGCATCTGGCGGATTGCCCGGCTTGCCGGGAGGTGCTGAGCCATATGAGCTCCCCGATGTCGCTGCCCACCCAAACGATGGAGCAAAACAAGGATGAGGGAGCCGCCTTGCGGCAAGTTGCGGCCCAGTGGTCGCGCACCAAATGGATCTCGTTTACCAAAGGTCTATTGATCAGCTGCTTAGCAGTCGGCCTCTTGTTCCTGGCATATGCGGGACTGTTCGAATGGAACATTACAAGCGTGCCGACCCGCGTGATGCAGGTATCCGATATCAGTCAGCTGAAGGATGGGCGCATTGCTTATCACGTGAAGATGACCGACGGCTATAATGTCAACCAAGCCAGCTACGATACGGATGAGGAAGGAAACTTCTATGTGACGCCCAAGCGTCCCATCATCAAATCTAAAAAATTCGCGAATATGGGACTGTCCAATATGTACTATACGAACGATATTGAAGAGCGAAATGCCTACGAGAAGAGCTTTGGCGACGGCGTTCAGATCAAGGCCCTCTACTTGGGGACGCCGGATGACCGCGTTCTGATCTGGGAGCAAGGCATGGAGCTGCCACCGGCAAGCGAGTCTGTCGAGATGCAGTTCAGGAGCGGCGAGTAAATTTTATTTGTAATAAAAAGACCATCGGATGCCCTAATGGCTTCCCATGGTCTTTTCTTGAACCTTACACCAAGTCGGCCGGATGATTACGCAGAACCTTCCGCTCGATCCAGCCGTAGATCAAGCCGATAACCCCAAACAGCATGACTGCGGTGCTGACATGAAGTTCATATTCCTGTATGAATCGATCATCATAGATTTCATAGAACAGCACGATTCCGGCCGCAGCCCACATTACGGCATACAGCAGGGCATTCAGGATGAGTGAAGCTCTGACCCATCGAATAATGCCCATTAACCACGATAAAGGGAGCACGATCACCGGGTATAGAAGCGAGGATATGAGAATCGGGATAATCATCAGAACAAAACCCGCATTACGAAGGCCGAAATATTCCGTCGTCGTGATCTTGTATCCTTCGGTATACTCCAAGCCTACGACAGCACCGGTAAACAGAAATATAAAGACGAACCACAACACAAAATATCTGGCCACCCGCAAGTTGTACACCGCCCTGTCCGTTTATGTCATAGACGAATTCGTGCCGGAAAAAGTTACATGCGTCTTCATTTCATATCGTCAAAAAGTAATTCTGCTTACTCCGCAGGCTCACCAGCCGCTTCCCAGCGGTCGATTTCCTTGCGGACCAAAGGGGCGACTTCGGTCCCCAGCAGTTCGATGGCCCTCATGACTTCGTCGTGAGGCATCGTTCCCACAGGCACATGCAGCATAAAGCGGGTAATGCCCACATGCTTGCGCAGGTGAATGATCTTCTCGGCCACCGTCTCAGGATCTCCTACATACAATGCACCTTCGAAGCTTCGGGCCGCATCGAATCTTGCCCGGTCATAGTACCCCCAGCCGCGCTCCCGTCCCAGCACGTTCATGCTGGCTTGGGTTGAAGGGAAGAACTTGTCCGCTGCCAGCTCAGTTTCTTCCGCAATGAATCCGTGGGAATGCGAGCCGATCGGCAGCTTTGACACATCATGACCGGCATGAGCTGCCGCTTCTTTATACAGCTTGACCAGCGGCGCGAACTGCAGGGGACTGCCGCCGATAATCGCCAGTACCAGCGGGAGGCCGAGCAGACCTGCCCGCACGACCGATTCCGAATTGCCTCCGCTTCCGATCCACACCGGCAGCGGGTTCTGAACCGGACGCGGATAGACGCCCAAGTTATGGATCGCCGGGCGATGCTCGCCCTGCCAAGTGACTTTTTCCGACTCGCGTATTTTGAGCAGCAGCTCCAGCTTCTCCTCGAACAACTCGTCATAATGACTCAGATCATAGCCGAATAACGGGAACGATTCGATGAACGAACCCCTGCCGGCCATAATCTCCGCGCGTCCGTTCGAAATCGCGTCCAAGGTGGCAAAATCCTGAAAGACCCGTACCGGATCCGCGGAAGACAGCACCGTCACCGCGCTGGTCAGCCGAATCCACTTCGTCTGCGACGCAGCCGCGGCAAGAACGACCGCAGGCGAAGACGCTGCATAATCCTTGCGGTGATGCTCCCCTACGCCATAAACATCCAATCCAACCTGATCGGCCAGGACGATTTCCTCAACCACCTCGCGCAGCCGCTGCGCATGGCTTATCACTTCGCCGGTCTTCACATCCGGCCACGTCTCCACGAACGAGCTAACCCCAATCTCCATTATGATTTCCTCCCTATTATGCTTTGCCGCGGTCAAAACCGTAGGCAAAGGTTATCGATGCTTCCCGCCTAGGGCAGTCCATATCGTTAATCATCTTGCAATTATCTTTATATTGAACTTTTGGCTCGGATTTTTCAAGTTACAAGTTAACTGATAACGTGAAATCGGTGGATTCGATGCATTGGGAATCCAAAAATGACCGGGATCCATACGGATTCCGGCCATTCATTTTACCTTTTAACCATGCATTTGAAATGGGCTTATTGTTTCGATGCCAAGTATTCCTCCAACCGATCCCAGGTTTGGGTAATGCCTTCTTCCATTCCCATATCCAATACCGCTTGGAGCGCTTCCGCGGATTCATATACCCCTCGATTGACCAGCTTGGTCTTTCCATCCACTTCCTCAAACGTCATCGTCACCGTGGTTGCGGGCATTCCCTCCGCAATATTGCCTTCCGCATCCGAGAAATAGTCGATGTAGACGATTTTCTCGGGCTCGTCAATTTCCTGGTAGACCGATTTGCCCCAGGATTCCATACCATAGAAATCCCCTTGATTCTGATCCATGCACTTCATGCAATAATGCCATTGGCCGCCAGGACGGAAATCCATGTTGGATACGGTAACTTCCCATCCGCGAGGTCCCCACCACTGCTTCAGATGCTCTCCATCGGTGAGCACCTTGAATACCAGCTCTCTTGGTGCATTAAATACGCGCTCCAGTACGATCACTTGACCTTCTACCCGTGTAATCATTTTGCTTGTCATTATCTATTCCTCCTCGAATTAGATGGTGTTTATTCTTGTTTCTTCATATCCGATTGAAGCTTCTCCAAGTAATCATCCAAGTTGTCAAACCGTTCGTTCCATATGCTGCGGTAATTATCGAGCCAACGGTCCAATTCCTGAAACGGCTCCGACCGCAGCATGTAATTCCGTCGGTTTGCATCCGCCCTCACCTCGACCAGTCCGGCATCCAGCAGCACCTTCAAATGTTTCGAGGCTTGAGGCTGGCGAATGTCAAGACGTTCGGCGATTTCCCCTACCGTAAGCGGCCCCTTCTGCAGGAGATTCACGATGCGAAAACGGCTTGGTTCGGCTAATGCGTTAAATGTGGTCAGTTCCATCTTGTCGTGATGACGGGTACAGACCCGCTGTTACAGCGTTTACGGTGAATGTCTGTTCTCTCTGTTACCGTCACCATCATCACCTCTTTTTTCGGCTTCTTTTTTGCTGCCGTTCTTCTCGTCTTAAATATACCATGAAGGGAATATTCCTGTAAAGGAATATTTAGACGTTTTTTCAATTTATTTTTATCACAGCGCAAAAAAAAGCAACAAACGCGGCTCCTTACCTGACCTCGCTTATTGCTCCTCTTCGCTTTACTATTCGTATTCCTTATCGAAAGAACACCTTGTCCACATTGTATTTGGCCTTGAATTCATTAATGATGTAGGTTTCATATATCTCTCTATGCACGGCGTCTTCAATGACGCAAACCTCGATGCTCGCCACTTCGTTCCGATGCTCCTTGATCGGGGAGACGCTGTCTTCAAAATGCTTCTTGATCCGCGGTCTCAGCTTTCTTGCTTTGCCAACGAACAGAAGCTCCCCTTTGCTGTTGTAGAACATGAAAATCCCGCCCCGGTCTCTCGGAATCAGGTGAAAATCCGTAAATCCGTAAATATGGCTCAGTTCCGGAGCATCCTGCTTGGTTATGGTGACGTCCGGCTTAGGGATGGTTATATGGATCACGACTAACGTTCACTTCCTCTATTCAATGTATTGACCTAAATCGTATCACTGATCGGCTCATTTGCCCATGCGGAAAATACAACAGACCCTTAACACCCTTCTCTGGGCATTTGCATAGGATGAGATTATGTATGACTAATTCACGATGGGGGTCTTTTCCATATGAGCATTCAATATCCCGGACACCAGGAGCAAACCTTATATCAAGCTGAACCCAGCATGAAGCACAGCATCAAATCGGTTCGCGATCATATCCACCATCTATGCAAGCAGCATGCGAACCAGCTGGTTCGCGTCGAAACGCTTGACGGCGATGTTTTTGAAGGTACGATCATGCATTGCGAAAAGGGAATTCTGTACTTGAGCATGCCCGGATACGGAAACCAGCGCGGCTTCGGTCCCAGTTACTATAATAATGTAATCCTGCCACTTGTCCTCTTCGAATTGCTTGTCATCACCTTGCTTTACATCTAGAAGAAGATCTAGGCTTACATCGTTATTCGGCAGCGTCCCACGTAATTCCAAACCTAATTACCCGATTAAGGAGTGAATTCATTATGGCATTTATGCCGCCGCAAGGACCCCAGGGACCGATGCAAGGGCCCACTTCCCCGCCCCCAACATCTGTCCCCCAACAGCCTTTGGCCAGTACCTTCGCAGTTGATCCTGGAGCGATCAGGGGCTGTTTGTTCAGAAATACCTATATTTGGCCGACACGTGGACCCGGCTTCTGGTTTTTCCCGACTTTTGTTGGCCGCACCTCGGTTGCCGGCTTCCGCTGGACGGGATGGATGTGGGTATATTCAGGGCTCGACTTAAGAAGTATCGAGTCGTTCACCTGCTTCTGATGCTCTTATATCAAAAGGAATGGGTCAATCTGCTCCCACAGGCACCTCTATAGCGCCTGCTTATGGGAAGAGCGCCTGCAATGGCGCTCTTAAGCTCTTACATGACGGACAAGCTCCTGTTCATGGAAGAGTCTACCTTAACAGGATGCCCCTGTTTTACGAAAAATAAAGTTCTTGATTATCCTCCCGCTACGTTAAATAATATGTAACAGTCCCTCTATAAAACCGATAATCGAGATTGGGATTATATCTTTAACATACAGAGCAGAAAGGTTGACTTGAACACCATGGATATTTCGCAACATGCCACTGGGGAAAAAGGCGGCAAAGAACCCTTTCCCATCTCTATACTCTCTCTCACCGTGGGTGCATTTGCCATTGGCATGACGGAGTTTGTCATTATGGGGATCCTCCCCAATGTGGCCGATGATCTGAATGTCAGCATCGCTTCTGCCGGGCAGCTGATTACGATGTATGCTCTCGGGGTAGCCGTCGGGGCTCCTATTCTGACCGTCCTTACTAACCAAATTCCGCAGAAAAAGCTGTTACTGCTGCTCATGGGCCTGTTCATCCTGGGCAACGGCATCTCGGTCTTCGCTCCGAACTATGCCGTTCTGATGGGCGCCCGGATGTTGACCGCGCTGACGCACGGGACCTTCTTCGGCGTGGGCGCTGTCATCGCATCCAATCTGGTGCGGCCGGACAAGCGTGCCGGAGCGGTGTCCATCATGATGGCAGGATTAACGATAGCCAATATCATCGGGGTTCCGATTGGTACCTTCATCGGCCAAACGATGGGCTGGCGCGCTTCATTCGGCGCGATTGCCATCATGGGCGTGTTGGCATTGATCGGCATCCTGATTTTCATACCTAAGATACGGCAGGAGCAAGCGACAAGCATCGTTCAGCAGATCACGGCCATCATTAGACCCCAGCTTCTTCTCTTCCTGCTGATTGGCGCGCTTGGCAATGCCGGCCTGTTCGCCGTCTTCACTTATATCGCGCCCCTGCTGATTGAGATCACGGGCTTTGCGGAACCCAGCGTCACCTGGATTCTGATCCTGTTCGGTATCGGCGTGACCGTCGGCAACATCGTAGGCGGCAGGCTGGCGGACTGGAAGCTGCTGCCCTCCATCCTGGGCGTTTACTTTGCGACGGCCGTCATTCTGACCATCCTCACGATGACTATCCATCACCCGTTCACGGCTGTGCTGACCATCGTGCTGTGGGGAGCCGCCTCTTTCGCCGTTATGCCGGGAATGCAGGTGCGCGTGATGAGTCTGGCCCAATCCGCTCCTGCACTGGCCTCCACAGCAACCCATTCCGCAGGCAATCTCGGAAATGCGGCGGGCGCTTTTATCGGGGGATTGGTCATTACGCATCTAAGCTTAACGGCCCTGCCTTGGGTGGGCGCCGGATTGGTAGCGCTCGCCTTCATTCTGGGAGCAGCCTGCTATATGTATGAGCGCAAGGCCGTGACGGCTAATGCCTAAAGGGCTCCAACAGGCATGAAAAGCCGATCCCTTAACCGGGACGAGCATAAGAAAGGCGTAACCGGACATGTGCACGGTTACGCCTTTTTGCATCTATATATACGTTGATCCATCGGTGCTACAACGCCTTGATCTCCAGCAATTCGTACTTCACGATGCCCATCGGCGCTTCCACGTGGACTTTATCGCCTACCGCTTTGCCCATCAGCGCTTTGCCGAGCGGGCTTTCATAAGAAACTTTATTGTTCGCCACATCCGCTTCAGCCGGGCCGACCACCTGATATTCAAGCCTCTCCGAAAACTCGATGTCATTCAGGACGACGTTCGAACCGACATTCACCGTCGTCGAGCTGATATCCTTAGCGTCGACGATCCGGGCGTTGTTAAGCGTTTTTTCCAGGATGATGATGCGCGTTTCCATAAACGCCTGGTCGTTCTTGGCCGAGTGGTACTCGCTGTTCTCCTTCAAGTCACCATAGCTGATCGCGAGCTTGATCCGTTCCGCTAATTCTTTGCGTTTTACATACTTGAGATCGTCAAGTTCCTCCTGGAGTTTGTCATAGCCCTCCTGGGTCAAGATCAGTTCTTCTGCCATGCTCATCACATCCATTTTGTAGTTTCTTACTTCTAGTGTACTCTTTATTTCGAAAATAAGCGAAAATTTTCTGAAATATTATGGATGGAATATTTGGTATTTAATACCTAATGGTAGTTTCGACCGATCAGCGCCAACGAAGCGAACAGATTTTAATGCATGTGAACCTGGCCGCTATGCATAAAGCCCCAGATGTCTCCGCGAGGAGAACCAGGGGCTTATGATCTTACTTTCAAATCATTATGCATTCGTTTCGAGCTCGGCCTTCAAGGCCTCATACTGCTCCATCAGCTCGCCCATGATGGGATGCTCTCCGGCAATGCCGGTATATTGGGAAGCCGTGTCGCTTACGCCGATATCCCGGACGGAGGCTTGCAGCTCCACGCTTTCCGGATCTTCCGGAACATCGAACAGCAGGGCCGCCGCCATGGATTTTGCCAGGCTCTTATACTCGAGTCCGCTCTCGAAAGCCAACATAGCCGGCGAAACCAGACGGTCGCCCGGGGACAGCTTCCGGATCGGGGAGCGGCCAACGCGGGACACCTCGTCGGTCAGCGCGGGATTGCGAAAACGCTCCAGGATGGTGTCAATGTACGCTTGGTGCTCGGAAGGATCGAAGCCGTGCTTGTGTATGAGCGCAGCTCCCGTTTCCTCGAGCACCGCGCGGACATGGCCTGCCACCGCTTCGTCCTTCATGGCGTCCTGGATCGCCTCATAGCCTTTCAGAAAGCCTACATACGCAGCCGAGCAGTGACCGGTATTCACCGTGAACAGCTTGCGTTCAATGTATGGCTCCAGGCGGTCCACGTAGTGTATGCCTTCAACAGGGACATAATCCTCAAACATCTGCGAACGATCCACCGCCCACTCATAGAACGGCTCCACCACGACCTTCAGACGGTCCTCATGCTGCTGCAGCGGCACGATCCGGTCTACGGCCGCATCCGGGAAAGCCACGAGCTGGTCAGCCTTACGCTTCGTCTCGTCATCAAGCTTCCCATAGATATGCTCTTTCAGCTGCGAGCTGCCGCCGATGGCGTTCTCGCATGCAATAATATGAAGCGGCGATGCCGAGCCCGTTTGCAGCCGAAGCTTCAGCCCCTCGGCAATGGTGCCGGCGATAAATTTGAGGATGTTGACGCCGACCGCCGTCGTGACGAGATCCGCTTCCGCTACCGCACGCGCGGCAGCTTCCGGTTCCGAGGCGCTATTGAGAGCGGTGATGCCTTTGACCACCGTGGTCTCCTGCCCTTCGCTGGCCAGGGTTACGGGATACTCCCCGCGCGCCTTCAGCTCTGATACCAGCTCTTCGTTTACGTCGACAAAACAAACCTCATAACCGGCCTGTGACAGCAAGAGCCCTATAAAACCGCGTCCGATGTTGCCCGCTCCGAAATGGACTGCCTTCATGCGCCCATTCCTCCCTCGAAGATGGCCAGAATCTCCTCCTCGCTGGAAGCGTTCATGACCTTCTCAATGCTCTCGTCATCCGTGAAAATCATGGCCACATTCGTCAGAATCTCCATATGGTCGCCGCCGGCAGCCGCGATGCCAATGACGATGAACGCCGGCTCGTCTCCGCCGAAATCCACGCCTTCCGGGAAGCGAACGATCGACAATCCCGTGGAGATGACCATGCCTTTCGCTTCTTTGGTGCCATGGGGAATCGCAAGTCCCCCGCCCATGTAAGTGGACGCAATTTCTTCGCGTTCGAGCATTTTATCCACGTAATCGGCCGATACATGGCCTGCCTGCACCAGCAGGTTCCCCGCCATGCGAATGGCTTCGCTCTTGCTGTCAGCCTTTGCGTTCAGTACGACTTTATCTTTGGACAGTATGTTATTCATGTTAGTCTCCCTCTTTCTATGGTCTGTGATTGAAAAAATGCTGAAGCTCTTCCGCCAAATAGGATCGAATCTCTTCCTCGCCGCCCCGCTCCATCAGCTCGATCAGCTCGGAGCGAAGCAGCATGGCGCTGATTTCGCTGAGCACCTCCAGGCTCTCCTTCGGGAGCTGCTTCGGTGCCAGCATCAGCAGAATGACGCCCGCCTGGGCCCCATCCTCAAGCGGCGCTCGATGCGCCAGCCTGAACAGGGACAGCGAAGGCCAGGTGATATAGCGGCTTCGCGTATGGAATAAAGCCAGCGTCGTGTCGGGAATAAGCTGGGTACCCATCCGTTCGCGTTCAAGCAGGCGCTCCTTCACCATCTCCGCATCTCGGACAGCCCCTTGCTCATATACCTTGGCCAAAGCCTCGTTCAAAGTGCCCTGCAAATCATTCTGAAGATTATCCAGATGGTAGACATGGAAGCCGTCCAGAAGCGATACGATTTCGTTCATCAGGGCGGCCTGCATGCGGAGCCGCTCGAAAGATGCAGCTTTACGATCTTCCTCGATTCGGCTGATTGCAGCCCTGCTGCTGGCCGGCTCGAAGGATGTGCTCTGGATGAATCGAAGCAGCGCCTCTTTATCATCCGCCGTCAGCAGCGGGCTTAATCTTACATATCGATCCTTCGGCAGCGGCAGATCAATGGTCGATATGATGAGATCGTATTGCTCCTTCGGGATCCGCGCCGCTTCATACCACGATACGTTGCCGAGCACCTCGATCTGCGGCATCTCCTTGTTCAGCCGGGTCCCGAGAAGCCTGGAGGAGCTGAGACCGCTGGAGCATACCAGGATGGCCTTCAGATGGTGTCCCGGCTGGTTCAGCCGTTCGCTCGATGCTCCGAAATGCATAACCAGAAACCCGATTTCTTCATCCGGGATGCTTAAATCCAGCTTCAGCTCGTCGACCGAGCGCCGGACGACCCCGAACAATTCCTCATAATCCTTCCGAATCGGACTGAGCAGCGGATTTCGGATCCGGGTCCCTTCCCGAATCCGTTTCAGTGCAGCCCCGATGTGCTCCACCAGACCTGCCCGCAGCGTGCGGTCCTCCTGGAACGGAATGCCGGTGCGCCCCTGAACCCGTTCGATCAGGCGATGGGCGATCTCCACCATTTCCACGTCCGCATGAACCAGTTCGCTGACCTCGGACATGTTCTTCGCCGCCTCAAACAAATAGGCGATATAGATCATTTCAGATTCGGGGAAAATCATCTCCAGTTTCTCGCCAAGGCGACCAACAAAATCTCGCGCCTCCTCGACGGAAACAGAGGAAGGAAGGTATCCCGCGATATCGGCAGCTTCCATGCCCCGTCCCCGCTTGATCCTGTTTACGGAAACCGATAACGCGATCAGCGTCGAAGTGTAGGCACTCTCGCTAAGATCTTCCGTCCAATCCCAATTCATATCCCACAAGGTTTTCTCTACATCCAGCAAAGCCGGTTTATCGATCATGGACAGCAGCCGGGCCGTCACCGGTTCCCGCGTGTCGCTGTATCCGTCACCGACAAGATCGGAATAATCCAGATATTCCTCGGCGAGCCTGCCAATCGCCCTTCGCCTTACGCCTTCCCCGCCGTCGATTTCGATGCCGTAGCCCCGGCGCCGTATGAGCTTCAGGTTAAACCGCTTCATCCACGGCTCCAGCTCATCCAGATCATTGCTCACAGTCGGAACGGTTACCTTCAAACTATGGGCCAAAGCAAACAATTTGATGGGCTCATCCGCCTCAAGCAAAGCGCACAGCATGAGGATTTTGCGTTCTTCCACGGAATAATCGGCCGGCTTCCCCGCAAGCAGGGATCGTCGCAGCAGGGACAACCCTTCGGGCTTCTCTTCTTCCAGCCGGATGCCCGTTCCCGACTTTTTGAGAAGCACAACGCCCGTACCTTGCAGGTCTTTCTCGATCTCCTCCATTTCCCGGTGAACCGTCCTGACGCTGACCCCAACGTCAGCGGCTATTTCTGCAGCCGTCATGCCATCGGTCCTGCTCATGAGGAGCAGAAGGATTTGTCGCTGGCGGGCAGTAATGTGTCCCAGATCCATGGCTCCCTTCTTCATGAAATGGAGACAACGCCGGCGTAAATACGCCAGCGTGTCATATGGTTCAAACTTATGTTAGTCTTTGAGTCGTTCCACCAGCTCGTCATATCTCGGACTCTTCAGGAAGTTGTCGATCGAGATATGCTCGGCATTCGGATTCTTCGCGATGGCACGCTCGGTGAGGGTCTTCTGGGTAATGACGATATCCGCGTCATCCGGGATTTCGCTTACCGCCGAATTCACAACGGTAATATTGACGCCCGCTTGCTGCAGTTTCTTTCTTAGTACCGAGGCGCCCATCGCGCTGGAGCCCATGCCGGCATCGCAAGCGAACACGATTTTATTCACGTTCTCTTTGTCCAGATTGGCCACAGCCGCGGAAGCCGGAGCCACCTGGTCGTTCATGCCGCCGGTTTTCATTTCTTTCATCTTGGCGGATGCTTCTTCCAAATTCGGTTCTTCTTCTGTTTGTTTACCCGTTTTCAGCAGCAATACTGCTACGATAAAGGAGACAATCGTTGCAACAAGGACACCGGCCAGTACCGGAACCAGGCCGCCCTTAGGCGCCATGGCGAAATAAGCAAGGATACTTCCCGGCGATGCAGGTCCCACGAGTCCTGCCCCAAGAATCTGGAAGGTGAACGTTCCGGCAACGCCGCCCGCAATAGCGGCCAGAATGAGAACCGGCTTCATCAAAATATACGGGAAATAGATCTCATGGATACCGCCCAGGAAGTGAATCACAACCGCCCCTGGCGCGGAGGATCTGGCAGAACCGCGTCCGAAGAACCAAAAGGCGAGGAGAATGCCCAATCCAGGTCCCGGATTCGATTCCAGCATATACAGAACGGATTGGCCGATCCGTGCCGATTCCTCCGTAGCGAGTGGACTGAAAATCCCGTGGTTGATCGCATTATTGAGGAACAAGACCTTCGCCGGTTCAATGATAATGTTAACCAGCGGCAGCAGGTTGGCATCGACCAACACGTCAACGCCTGCTGAAAGCACCTTGGTAATGCCCTGTACAAGGGGACCAATACCGGTGTATGCCAGCAGCGTCAGCGCACCGCCGATAATACCCAGCGAGAAGTTGTTCACCAGCATCTCGAAGCCCGATCTGATTTTGCCGTCAATCAGCTTATCGAACTGCTTCAAGACCCAAGCTGCCAGAGGACCGACAATCATGGCACCGAGGAACATCGGAATCTCTGCTCCGACGATAACGCCGATCGTGGCAACCGCACCGATAACCGCGCCCCGTTTGCCGTGGATCATTTGTCCGCCCGTATAACCGATCAAGAGCGGGAGCAGGTAAGTGATCATCGGGCCAACCAGAGCTCCCAGCTTCTCGTTCGGGAACCAGCCGGTTGGGATGAACAGAGCCGTAATCAGGCCCCAAGCGATAAACGCACCGATATTCGGCATCACCATGCCGCTAAGGAGCCGGCCGAGCTGCTGAACCCTTACGCGAATGCCTTTGGAAGCGTTTGTATTTGTCTCGTTGGACATCGTACTGACCTCCTAGTCATATTTGAAAATAAAGCTGAATGTTGTAGTGTTGCTTTCATCTGACACCTCTATGTTAAGTCAGCCCGGCAAAAGGCTCAACGAAAGGAAAAGCGGGTTTCGTCAAGAATATTGTTGACAAATTTTAAATGGATCATGTCATCCTTATGAAAATGCAGTCCTGACGCGGTTTCATTCGTAGAACAAGCCCGCTCCTTGATCCTGTATATTCCAAGTTTCTAGCGAAGGGACGTAATTTCACGGATTGCGTATACCCTCGTCATAAGTTCACAACATGCCTTCGGTAAACTAAAGCCATCTCGGCTAACATCGTGAATCGAAAATCCAACATTCTGGAGGTATCTTGCGACATGAACATACGAAGAAGAAATAACATGGGCCTGCCAATGCTCTCTATCATACTGCTGGCTTTGCTCGGCGTTCCCCGCGTCATTGCCCACGATTTGCAATGGGTCGATCCCCACGGGATCATCAACCGGCTGCTTGTCTTCATTCCCCCGATCGTCTGGATACTCTATGTACTCCGCAAGCGGCATCACGTTCAACATCCTTTTCTGCCCTTAATGGCCATCGGAGCCGTCTATGGGCTCTTTCTTGGCATCACGCATCAGCTGTTATGGAATATGGCCTTCGAAACGCCGCCGGCTTTAGGGGGCAACCTGGCCGACCTCCCTGAAGCAGCCAGCGGCCTTTTGACCCGAGCTTTCGCCTTCATCAGCAGCATCGTGACCGGTACCGTCGTCGGCATCGTCTGCAGCATTGCTGCCACGGCGCTTCATCCGCTGGTGAAGGGAAGATCGAGAGGTTAGCCATAACAGGCTGATATCAAAAAGAAACGTCGAGAATCTCTCGGCGTTTCTTTTTCTTCAGCAAGCTTTTCTTTCTATACAAAATGAGACAGCACGAACACGGCCGGCGAGTTCCAATAAATAGCCACCTCATTGGTGGAATAGCTCTCCATCACATCGGCAAAAGAGGCTGCGGGCGCCCTGCCGGCCAAGTGCTCACGCGCATAATCGTCGTGAAGTCCCTTGTTCGGACCGCCGGAGACGAGGCCCGGAACCGGCTCCTCCACGCCGTCGCCTTCGGAAGGACGGTGATGGGGATGTCGGATCGGTCTCGCCCCATATCCGGTAACATAACTTGTCCCCATCACGTTCGCACCGAATACATAGTGCACATGCTCGTGCACATGCCGCTCATAGTCTTCGGAACCCGACAGTCTTCCCGCCACCAGCAGGAGCATCGCGTGGTTCATGACCAGCATATTGCTGCCCCAGATATATTGATCCGGCAGAAGCGAGAGGCCATAGCCGTCCCGATCGCTGACAGCAGCAAGCTTATTCGCACGCCGCAGCAAGCCCGCCATCAATTCTTGCGCCAGCTCGGGCTCTTCTTCCTGCTCCGACATCAGATAGGCAAACGTCCCGTACCCCCCCATGTCCGCCCATCCCAGCTCGTATTTTCCGAAGGAGTCCTGCTTGGCTAAAGCTTGGAACGCCTCATGATATAGCGTTTCCCCCGTTGTACGGTATAACTCTGCCGCTGCCCAGTACCGTTCGTCCGCATCCTGGCCATCGCCATATTCGCCTGTAGCGATATCAGCCGGATTGCGGAAGCCCGGCTCGTCGGGATGCTCCTCCAGCCATGCCCAAGCCCGCACCGCTGCCTTCAGGCAGCCCGCGGCGAAGGCTTCATCATAGGGAGAATAGATCCGTGCCGACATGGCCATGATACCGGCAAAACAGCCGGTTGCCGTTGCGGAGATCGGCGACAAGTACAGCGGGAGCGTATCGTCTTCCGGCATGACATCTCCCGCTGGAAACTGCAGCGTCGTGAGCTTATGGAACACGCCCCCCGATTCCTCATCCTGCATGCGCTGCAGCCAATCCAGCTCATACCGGCATTCATGCAGCACATCCGGCATGCGGCCGTCGCTTTCCGGCAGCGGCAGCGGCTGGGCAAACGCTTCGGGGTACAGCTCGAAGGCCAGCAGCAAGTCGGCGGCGGCTTTGGCGCCAGGCACGACGTACTTGCCATAATCCCCGGCATCATGCCATCCTCCCCAAGCATCCACCCGCCGCGATTCATGTCCATGAACGATGGCCGGCGTGAGATGGCAGGCTTCATGCTTCCAAGGCCCCGCATGCGGCTCATCCAAAGCTGTCCCGCACCGGAAATAATAAAACGCTTTCAGAATTGCTCGGTGGGCATCCTCATATACATCGTCGGCAATGACAAAAGCTTCCGACGACTGCCCATCCTCCATCTCGATTCGATAGGTACCGTGTGCTTCCCATGCCGTAAAATCCCCTCTGCTTACCGTCTGCCCGCTGGACGCATCCTCTATGGCAGGCGCCGTCTGCCCCTGCCAAACGACCTCGCCATTTCGCGCATTGACGATGCGAAACCGTCCGCCCTGACCGGCAATGACGGCAATCTTGGCGTCCCGGCCCCGATAACCTAACTGGTTAACGGCAATACCCTTTTGCTGTACGTGCTCCATGTTCATCCCCTCTGCACATCCCTTTCGATTATCGTTTCATTCGAAACTTCCATGCTATAACAGTTCGCTGGGGCCTGTCATTTCCCTCTCACCGCCATCGAATTTGTCCTGTTCATGCAAGCAAGCCCTTCCTGCATGGAGGAAGGGCTTGCCGTTTGCATGGTTCCTTAGATTTCATTGCGTCTTTGTTTTTGCGATGGTCATTCAGCCGTCGACTGCAAAATATAGCCTTTTCCGCGGATGCTCTCAATGGCCAAAATATCTCTGGTCTTCTTGCGGACCCGGTAGATCAGCGCATTCAGCTCCTCCGAGCTCACATCCGGCACTTCGTCCGTCCCGTAGCTTCGCTCGGGCCAGACGTATGCCTTGAGCTGCTCCTTGGACACGAACTGTCCTTGGTGATTGACGAGCAGCTCTATGCACTTGTACTCTTTTTCCGAAAAAACGTACACGTCCTCGCCGTATACCAGCTCCTGCTTGAAAGGATTCAGCTTAAGCCCGCCGGAGCCCTCAACCGCCGCCAACTGCTTGATCAGCGGGGTAATGTCCATCGTCTCATCCATGCTGAGGATGGAGAAGGACAGCACGATCAGATCTCCCGCAAGCACGATGGTATCTCCATGCTGAAGGGGTATTTCATCATGGGGAGCCAGCCGTGCCTGATTAACGAAGGTGCCGTGCTTGCTGTTCAGATCCTTGATGCTGAACTTCCCGTTTCGATGCAGCAGCGCCGCATGCCGCCGGGACACAAAAATATTGTCAAACGCGATATCCGGATCAAAATGCTGGCCCTTGCGGCCAAGCACCGTGATCGGTTTGGTCAAAGCTATAACGTCTCCGCGCTCGTAGGGATTTCCCCGCTCCACCATCAAAAAGGAGGATTTGTCCATCATGCTCCCTCCTGTTCCCATATACTCGCTCATTCGTATTTGTTAGTTCGTTATTATGCAATTGTTATGTTCCAGCCATTGAGTATGCGCCCAAAATCACTAAGATTTAATGTAGAAGGATATAAATAGAGAACTTCGTTTAGAGACAGAGAAAAATATAAATCTACTATTGCATATTGTATACGATTTTGGGGGATTGGATCATGCGAAAACTAAAAAGATGGAAGAAAATCATGCTGTTTTTTGTTGTGCTGTTTGTATTTCTGTTCGTTAACAATTCATCTCTGTTCACCAAAGACCGTGACGGCGAGCCGCTTCTGCTGGCGCATCGCGGGCTTGGGCAGACCTTCACGATGGAAGGCATTAAAGCCGACACGTGTACCGCCTCCCGCATCTATGTGCCGGAGCACGCTTACCTGGAGAACACCATTCCGTCCATGAGAGCCGCCTTCGAGGCAGGCGCCGATATTGTGGAGCTGGATATCAAACCGACCAAAGACGGCCAGTTCGCCGTGTTCCATGACTGGACGCTGGAATGCCGCACCAACGTGGAGGGCTCGGTCAAGGATTATACCATGGACGAGCTGAAAAACATAGACATCGGGTACGGCTACACGGCCGACCAGGGAGCGACTTATCCTTTTCGGGGAAAGGGAGTCGGGCTGATTCCGTCGTTAGACGAGGTGTTGGAGGCATTCCCGGACGGCGCGTTTCTGATCCATATCAAAAGCACGGATCCTGAAGAGGGAAAACAATTGGCCGATTATCTGTCCGGTCTGCCGGTGAAGCGTCTTAGCCAGCTGACCGTTTACGGGGACGACCAGCCGATCCGCACGTTAAAATCGCAGCTCCCCTCGCTGCGCGTCATGTCCATGGATACGCTCAAGAGCTGTCTCGTATCCTACGCCGGGGCCGGCTGGAGCGGCTACCTTCCTTCGGTTTGCCGTAACACCCAGCTGCATATACCAGATAAATATGCCCGTTATTTATGGGGATGGCCGGATAAATTCCTAAACCGGATGGACAGCATCAATACGCGGGTCATCCTCGTGGCCGGGGGCGGCGGCTGGTCGGAGGGCTTCGACTCCGTAGCGGATTTGGAAAGGCTGCCGGACGACTACAGCGGCGGGATTTGGACGAACCGGGTCGACGTTATCGCCCCGGAGCTGACCATAAAGAAGACGGAATAAGTCGAAGCATCGCTTTCGTTTCAATTCATGAATATAGGCGGGTCGAAAGGCCGCATAAACCGGAAGATCCGCCATCTAAAAAGCCCCCTCTCGCTTGCGGGGCTTTTTTTTATTTTCATAGGGTCAAAGGGCAAAGTTTTTAGGGTGTTTTTACCGATGACTATTAATAGGGTCTTTTATCCTAAATTCATGCTGCATTCATTGAAATATATAGGAGTTGATATTTTGGCCAGGGAAACAGAAAAAAAGGGAATGGCCTGGTTTAAGAATGCCCGCTCGAACCAGAACCAACCCGAGAAGAACAGCGCCGAACACCAGGAAATTGCCGTAACCATCGAAGAAGAGCCGGCATATTCCGCGGAGCCTGAACTGCCCGCCGCGGAGAGCAGCAAGCATCTTTTCTCCAAGGACAACCAGGACAAAATCGGCCTCGACGTCATCGTTTCGATCGAGAACATGCTGAAGGAGCGTCAATTGCTGTCCTATAAGAACAAGGGCCTGGAGGATCAGCTATTTACCGCCAACGAGACGATCAACCGGTATAAGCACGAACAGATCAAGCGCGATCAGCTGGTCCAGGAGAAGAACAAGGAAATCCGCGAGCTCGAGAACGTGCTGACCAACAAACAGATGAGTTACGACCAGCTATTGGAGGATTACAAGGAATACCAGCTGACATCGAACCTGGCGTACGAGAAGCTCTCCAACCAGCTGGAGACCGAAACCGCCAAGTACAACAAGCTCTACGAAGAGTCTAACAACACCCAATATCAGAGCATGCTCAAGATCAACGCTCTTGAAGAGAAGGTGCGCGAGCTGGAGATTGCAAACCAGAAGTATGCGGAGCAGTACCAGAACATTCTGGACGATAAAGCCAAGTTGATGCAGACCATCAATGATTTTACCGAGAAGATGTCCTTCTCCTTCTCGCCAAAAACATCGGCTCCCAACACACCATCGGAATAAGCATAATCACTGCATGAACATCTAGAGAAAGGAGGGCCGTCATGTCTGACTCCTATGGAAAAGTCATTGAGCTGCTGGCGATCGAGAGGGATACCGAGGCTTTCGCTCTGCGAATCAAGCTATCCTTCTCGGAATCGGCGGAGCTGTTGTGGTTAACCGATCATGAAACCATAGCGAATATAGCGACCGTGTCGGAATTTAACGGGGTTCACAAATACCGATTATCTTTACATACAACATGGGATGCCATCCAACAGCAATACATAGGCTCCATTACGCGTACATATCGTGACCATGGCGAGCGATTCTCATTTGCTTGCTCCGTTCACTTCAGGAACGAATTAGAGGCGATTAAAGCTATCCGGCATTTGGACGATGTATCTACCCTGTCCTTCCTGTCTGCGCCTCCATCCGAACCGGATCAGTCCGAAGAGGTGCAGACCGATGGAAATCGAAACGCCACGCGCCCTGCAAGGAAGCGGCATCGGCTTCCGCTTAAGCTGGCAAGCGCAACCTTGATGAGCTTGATTTTTGTAGTATTGCTAAGTTCATTTAATTACTCGTACCCGAGTGACATCCGGCATGAAGCTGCGATAACCGCCGCAGCGGAGGTTGAAACGGTCATCCAATTGCTTGCCGAGAACCGGAATGCGATGATCGCCAAACCTGTATCCGCCTCCGTGGAGAAGGAAGCTGATAGCAAACCGAGGAAGGAGATCAAGACTTCGGCTGCCGTTCCGCAGCTGGAGCTTAAGGATTTCATCTCCTACAGCATCCCCAAAGGGTATGTCGCCCTTACGTTCGATGACGGGCCATCCAAGCATTCCATGGATATCATGAACGTCTTGAAGAAACACGAGGTTGGCGGGACGTTCTTCTTTGTCGGCACCAATGTGAAAAAACATCCGGACTACGTCAAGGCCATCCATGCCAACGGGTACTCCGTCGGCAGCCATTCGATGACCCATAGCCAGATGCCAAGCCTTACTTATGAAGAACAAAAGGCGGAACTGACCCGCGCAGCCGATCTCATTGAGCATATTACCGATGAGAAGCTGGTGCTCTTCCGTCCGCCTTACGGTGCCTTTGATGACCGGACCGAGGCGTTAAGCCGCCAGCAGGGCAATAAAGTGGTGCTCTGGAACCGGGATCCCGAGGATTGGCTGACCCGCGACGAGGATAAAATCCTGGATTATGTCCAGCATATCGAAGCTTCAGGCTCCATTATTCTCCTGCATGAATCCCAGGCGGTCGTGGATGCGTTACCGAAGATCATTAAGAGCCTGCAGGATCAAGGACTAACCATTGTCAGTCTGCAATAATCGCTGCGCTTATACAAGAAAGGCTGTACCTTTGATGATTTGGAGCTTCCAACATCAGGTACAGCCTTTATTAGTGTTGTATAACCGTTCCTACAGCCAGGGGCTATGTTCACCGCCGCCCAGTCTTTCCTTGAAGGCTTTAACCTGTTGAATATCGAAATAGTATGGTCGAGGTGAACCTATGACAAACCGGATTTCAACGCGCAAGAAAGTCCTACTTGCGATCATCATCGTTCTTGCCCTTGCCGGCATCGTCCTTATAGCCTGCTGGATCACCCAGAACAAGGAGAATCCTGACGTGACCGCAGCGTTCATTGAAGAGCATATGACAAACGATAACGGTACCATTGCCACCTATCTTAAACCCGCTGCTTCCGAGAATCCGGACATCGTTGCCGGTCGGGAAGCGTTATCCGAGTCGCTCGGGCTTTGGATGCAGACTGCCGTGGTATCCGGCAATCGAGCCCGGTTCGACGACAGTGTCCAGCTTCTTACCACCTATTTTCTTAATCAGGAGCAAGAGCCTTATATCCAATGGAAGCTCAGGCCGGACGGTCAATCCGAAGTCACAACCAATGCGTTAGGCGATGATCTGCGCATCCTCGATGCCCTGCTGAATGCATTCAATCGCTGGGGCGAGGAAGAATACCTTCAATTGGCAAAAAAGATCGGGTCTGCACTCCTTGCGGTTCAAACCGAAGATTACCTCGTCGATTATCATGATTTTGCACGGGATGAATCCGCCGCCGCGTTAAGCCTGGTCTACATTGACTTATCGGCACTGCGCGAAATGCATAATAACGGAATCCTATCCTCCCAGGATTATGAACGATATCGAAACCTGCTCGCTCATATGCCTTCGGACGGCGTTTTCTATCCCAAAACCTTTCACATCGGCACCGGCCAATATGAATACGACGCATCGGTCAATCTGATCGACCAATTGATCGTTGGCATCCATCTCGCCGAGATGAATCATCCGCCAACAGATCTTATAGCGTTCCTGAAGGGAGAATTCCGCCAGCATCAGCGGCTGGCAGGCCGCTACACCCGTAAAAGCCGCAAACCGGACGCGGATTACGAGTCGCCTGCCGTTTACGGCCTGGCCATCATTCTGGCGCTGCAAACCAAAGACCTCCCATGGGCGCAGCAGCTGCATGAACGCATGCTCCAACTCCGGGACCAGGATCCCGCTTATCCGGGGGGATACGTGTTTGACGGGAATACGCATGCTTTTGATAACCTGTTTCCCTTGCTGGCCGAGACGCTGTTCGAGCAGTCCAAATGATGATTCTGCCATCTTCTTTGGTATGGTTACAAGCTGTCGATCAGCATATACACACCGGTAAAGATCAAAATGATATAGGTAAAGATCTGAAACACGCGCTGGTTGATGACGTTGAATAAACGCTGTCCGATAAACAGCCCGATGAATACCAGCGGCAGCGCCATTCCGCTTGATACCCAGACCGTCTTGGACGTTCCCGCCACGATCACCTGAATGATCAAACTCAGGGAGTAGATGAACAAATAGAAGGCCAGGGTCGTCCCTCTCAGTTTGGCCTTCTGCGTATCGGTGCCCGAAAAATATAACAGCAGGGGCGGACCCGGCATGCCGATGCTCGTCGTTAGAGAACCTGAGAGTCCTCCCACCGCCAAATCCCTGCCGCGGCTTTGGTTTATTCTAAACTTCAGCATCAGCATGACGGTCAGTGCCAATATGATCAGACTGACGCCCAGCTTCAGATAGACGATATCGATGAGCGAAAAAACAACGATGCCCAGAGTGAGACCTGCCGCGCTTCCGATCACCAATCGTTTAAGGATGCCGTAATCGATGTCCTTGCGGATTTTGGCAATCAGGGCAGCCGATATGACAAGCGATAGAATCAGATTAATCTGAATGGCCTCGGCGGGCCGGAACAACAACAGGAGAAACGGCGTAGCCAGGATGGAGAACCCAAAACCGGTACTGGTCTGGAGAATCGACGCCACGAATATAATAACCGCAAACAGTATGATATCCACGCTGCACCTGCTTTCTTCACCTATTCGGGGAGCTTCTATACGAAGCAAGCCCATCCTGTCATTGTACCATAAGGCCATCACGAGACTGCTCCTCATTTGTTGCCGCAATAGGCTGCAAAAGCCCTGGTTAGACGAGAAAAACCCTCCTTGATGGAGGGTTTTTGCTGCTGCTATTCATGATGGAACCGTGCTAACACATCTTAACTCTTTTTAACGAATTCCGATTTCAATTTCATGGCCCCGAATCCTTCGATCTTGCAATCGATATCGTGGTCGCCGTCAACCAAACGTATATTTTTCACTTTCGTGCCTATTTTTAATACGGATGAGCTGCCTTTTACTTTAAGATCTTTGATTACCGTTACGGAATCGCCGTCGGCCAGTACATTTCCGTTCGCGTCTTTAATGACCCTAGCATCTTCATCATGCTCCGCTTGGGACCCCGGGGTCCATTCATGAGCGCATTCGGGGCAAATCAGGAGGTTCCCATCCTCATATGTATATTCTGAATTACATTTCGGGCAATTCGGCAAAGTAGACATCGTTTCGTTTCTCCATTCTTTTTTACAATAACTATACCCTATATCCGAAACAGATGCCCGCTATATACTTCCGCCTCTGAAAGATTAAGCCTTTCCGCTCTCAATAGAAGAGAGCATTGATATCAAAACGGAGGGCACCCAGAACTGGGTGTCCTCCGTTTTATGTATCCCGTCCATACCTATCCTATCCTAAGCTTTACCCCGTAATGATCGACTTGGCCTTCTCCAGCGCGGAGATGACCTTATCGCACCACGCATCAAACTCTGCGTCCTCCCGCTGATGTTCCGGGTGGGCTAAAATATAGTCCACGGTCTGCTTGATCCCTTGATCGGCACGGATGGTTGCCACGAATTCAGGGACCAGCCGCTTCAGCTTGCTGTTATCGAACACCACCGTATTCGCTTTGTCTCCCAGTAACGACCCGCGGAAATCCTGCGTGCTGGTAGCATCCAGGAACTCGGAAGAGACATGCACCGCATTCAGCTGTACGCCAAGGGCATCCGCAATGATTTCATAAATTTGATTCCAGGTGAGCGACTCGTCAGAGGTAATATGCACCGACTCCCCGATGGCATGGATATTGCCCATCAGGCCGATGAAGCCTTTTGCAAAATCGCGGTTATGCGTCAGGGTCCACAGCGATGTCCCGTCTCCATGAATAAGGACCGGTTTATTCTCCAGCATGCGCTTCACGACCTGCCAGCTTCCCTGGCTGCCGTGCACGCCGAGCGGAATGGACCGCTCATCGTACGTATGGCTTGGCCTTACAATGGTCACCGGGAAGCCATGCTCCCGATACTGCTTCATCAGATAATCCTCACAGGCTATTTTGTTTCGGGAATACGCCCAGTATGGATTGGATAAAGGCGTCCCTTCCGTAATGCGATAATCGGATAGGGGTGTTTGATAGGCTGAAGCCGAGCTGATAAAGATGAACTGTTTGGTTTTTCCTGCAAATAGGCGGTAATCCCTCTCCAAATGGGCCGGCTCGAATGCAATAAAGTCGGCTACAGCATCAAAATCGAGATGCTCAATCAGTTTCGCTACTTGGTCTTCGTCATGAATATCGGCTTGCAAAATATGTGCGCCCTCGGGCAACGTGTCGTTTCGGTTCCCTCGATTGAGCAAGTATAACTCGCATCCTTGTTCCAGCAGCTGCTTCGTAATCGCCGTGCTGATCGTTCCGGTTCCTCCAATAAACAACGCTTTCATAAACTGCACCTCCGGTAGCAATAATGAGAAGACTGACTGCAACTTGACCTTCTATCCTTTACGATAGCATGGGCACGGGTGCATTACAATTTCCAAAAAGGTTTGAACCGCACAGGACTTTGAGCAGAGGGTAGAGCAGGAAGCATTAGAGAGGTAGAGGTCGTGCGCGAACCGGCATGAGGCTAACGTGCTGTTTTGTAACGCGCAGAAAGACTCCCGTCTGCTTGCGGCAAGCGGGAGTCTTTTCGTTTCTAATAATGTCGCATGCTTAGGTTATTTCACCCATTTATGCAGCAGAGGCCCTTCCTCTCCAAAGACAGGATCCGTATCCGGAACAGGCACGCTTTGGATTTCGTTGATCGCCTGGGTCCGATCCGTCGGGTTCCGCTCCCTCATGTTCGGCGTATTCCCTTCGGGATAGGCACCAATCACTTCGAAGTCGGGCGTACTGGTAAGCTTCATATGTGCAGTACCCGCCGGTAAGACGATCACGTCACCTGTAGCAAGCTCCAACCGCTCCCCTGCATCCCCGCCCACAAGGACGGTCGCGCTTCCGGACCGCACGCCCAAGACTTCGTGCGTATTGCTGTGATAATGATGGTAATCGTATACGCCGCCTGACCAGCTGCCGCTCCAGTGATGCCGTTTAAAGGCTGCCTCCAACCCGCTCGGGTCATCCGCGAATACCCCATTATACACAATGACAGGCAGGTCGGGATTGTTGGGAACCTCTCCATCATCATTCACGAAAAATGATCTGACATGTACTTCCACGGTCATCCGCTCCTTTCGACTCATTGTTCACTCGTGTACCAGTACCCGGACCAAGCGTGTCTCAAACAATCTTCTTGCAAGAAAATTTCCATATAACCCGCCATAAATAGAAAGGAATCGGCCCAGATTCTCTGTATTATATTCAATAGTTCTTTAGTCCGGAAAAAATGATTGCCAACCCAGAACCTGGAACTATATTATAGAATCACGAATCCAGCGAAAGAACTGGATTACGGTATACATCAAAACAAGGGGGAACATGCTTGAAACACAAATTAATCGTAAAAGTGATGACCACAGCAGCATTGCTGAGTGCTTGCGCCTTCCCTGCGCACGCAGCTCCGACATCGCTTACGGACATCTCCAATTCTTATGCAAAGGATGCTATCCTGGAGCTTGTCGACAAAGGAATCATCAATGGGAAAGGCAATGGCACGTTTGATCCTACCGGTAAGATTTACAGGCAGGACTTCGCCATTATCTTGGCCAAGGCTTTGTCTCTGGACGTAACATCAGCGCCTCCGTCACCAACATTCAGCGACATACCGGCCACTCATTATTCTTACAAATTCGTGGAGGCTGCAGTCAAAGCCGGCTTAATCAAAGGCCAGGGCAATGGGGAATTTGGCTTAGGAGAGAACCTGTCACGACAGGATATGGCCGTCCTATTCATCCGGGCTCTCGGTGTAGATGCAATCGGAAAGGCTGCCGAACTGGGTAATTTGAATTTCAGCGATGCAGCCTCAATCTCGAACTACGCGAAGGATGCCGTTGCTGCCGCCGTTGAACTAAAGCTGCTCAATGGCCTAACGGACGGCTCGTTTAATCCTGCCGGCAGTGCGGACAGGCAATCGGTAGCCTTAGTAGCAAGCCGCTTCCTAAAAGCCAAGGACGAGCTCCCTCAAATTCCCGATACGACACCGGAACCAGGCAATCCAACACTTCCTCCAGCCACTGAAAAGCCTGTGGCACCACCTACTACCAATAACAATTCTAGCGGCGGCGGTTCTACCGCTCCAAGCAATCCCGGCACGCCCAGCCAATCCGATACGACACCACCTACGGTGACCATGGTTTCAACCTCTCCGGTCATGGCTGATCTGCACGTTATCGTTAAAAGCACCGAATCAGGCATCGTGTATCTTGTTCCCGCTTCAAAGACAGCCACTACCAAAGCCCAACTGGAATCGTTGGTGGCCGAGAAGCTCGCTAACAAGGCAATCGTAGCCTCCGCCAATGCGGAAACCGCCATCACAACAACCCAATTGGCCTTGGGCGGCTATAAAGTCTATGCAGTGGATTCTGCAGGCAACGTATCTGCGGCTACCTCCACGATCGTGCTGCAGGCACGGGTGATGGAACAGCCTACCCTTTATTTTTCCGATCAGCGCACCCTTGTATTCGCCTATAACGAGAACCTGAATCCTCAGTTTGTTCCTGCGGTTGAGGACTTTTCGGTTTATACCGAGGATGGAACTCTAAAATTCCCGAAAGCCATAGAACATGTACGCATCATAGAGAATAAAGTGGAGATCGTGCTTGCGGAGACATTACCGCTCGGGAGATCCGTAAAAGCAGCCTTTAACCCTCTTGATTCCGGTGCTTCAGTCGGCAGCCTCACGGGAAAAATTTCCCCTGTTGTAGGTCCCGCATCCGTTACTTATTTACCGGACAACGTAAAGGAAATGCTGGACGATCTGATTGCGGAAGCCATGACATTGATGGAAAGCGCCGAGATCGGAAACACGTTGGGCAAATATCCGCAAGAGGCGGTCGAAAGCCTTAACGGGGCGATTCAATTCGCATCATCCGCAGCTGAGAATCCGGATGCAACACCCCAGACTCTCGCTGAAGGTTATAACAGTCTGTCTACCTTTATGGGAGCTTTCAGGAACCTTCAGGTTAAGCCGTTAACGATATCGCTTGCCCAACAGGATGACGTGTTTATTCTGAACAGCCCTATCAACTCTGTAAGCAGCTTGGTTACAATAACAGACGATGTTTTTAATACTCCGGGTGACACATACACCAAGCGGAACATTAAGAATTTGGTTCAGGTTCAGCGCGATGGAAACCATGCACCTATTCAATATCAATACAATGACGCCCAGCTAGCATTCGACATCATTCAGAGTAGTGAAGTGATTGGTCATATTGAGATCGAGTCTACCGATCCAACCATTGTGCAATTGACCAACGAATCCCATTATGGAATTTCGGTGAAGCCTACTGCAAAAGCTGATGAATCAGTACAAACTTCACTCATTTTCAAAGTGATTGAGAACGACAATGAGACAAGTCGGGTGGAGTTGCCCGTAAAGTTTGATCTAACGGCTCCTACGGTAACCCAAGCCACCTATGATCCCTATAATGGGCTCTTCACTTTAAGAATAGACGAGGCTATTAATAATGACATATATAATTTACAAACGCCATTATCAATGAATATCGCGCATTCACCAAGTGGAGATTTCACCGATTTAATTCAGCTATCTCAACAAGATTTCTCTATCTCGGCAATTACCGGCCAAAAGGTCATTCACATCACTCTTCAGCCTTCGGGTATTGCCAAAATATCGACCAACCCGCCTGGTGGTAAATTCAAAATCAACGTCAACGGTCTGAACGATTTTGTTCGAAATCACAAGCCACAAGTTATTGAAATTGATGCATTCTAATTGCCATGAAAACATCCATTGAGGTTCGCGCTTACCAAGGCGCATTGCCTTCAGAGTTCAGCTCGTTGGTCCCCCCTGAGCTGCGGGATTATCTGCGCGTTCTGCCTCCGAACTGCATCGCATTGGGAGCGATCGGCGCAGGCATGCCGCTTGGACTTGCGATTGCAAAGCGGAACGGTACGGAATTGTCAGCCAACCTGCAAGCACTTGTCGTAACCGAACCCTGCCGACGGCAGGGGATTGGGCACCAGCTGTGCGGCATGCTCGAATCGCTGCTGAGGCAGCAAGGGATATGTTGGATCAGGACCGAATATTTGGGGTCCAGCCATGTTCCTTCGTTGGAAGCTTCCTTTCTTCAGTCATGCGGATTTCCTGAGCCTGCACCCGGTATCCATGTATGGAACGGTTCCTTTGACATCCTGAAAGAACTGCCGCGGATCCAGTCTCTGAAGCTGCCCGGCGATTACCTCGTTATTCCGTTTCAAGAGCTTACGTGCAAGGAACGAGTGGAGATTGCCAAAGGAAACGGCGACTGGTATCCGCCCATCCTGGATCCTTTTGCCGAAGAAGATTTGATCGACCGGCAGCGGAGCCTGGCATTGCGGTATCGGGACGCGATCATAGGCTGGATGATACTGGAGCCATTCCATGTACAAACCTTGCTCTTTAAAACGATGTTTGTGAGGCAGTCCCATCAACGAACAGGGCGCGGAATTGCGCTTCTGGCCGAGGCTAGCCGGCGAATTGTACGTGAAGGGCAATACAAAGATTGGATATTCTTCGTCGAAGCGGACAATGCGGACATGGTCCGATTCATGCAGCGGCGGATCCATCATCCGAATGTTCAGAAGGAGATACTATGGAGAACGGTCAAAGCACTTTGACCGTTCTCTTGTTGTATTCGGACATCCGCAGCCTGATATGTCATCATACCCGCTGCGCTATCGCCTGTTTCAACCGATTCAGCTGTCGAATATGATGACGATAATGCATCTCGATAAGCAAAAACCACTCTTGGGCATGCAATCCTCCGAACCGCGGGTGGGAAACGGTAGGCTTCAGGGATGCTTCTCCAAGCATCGGTTCGGTTTCTTTCATCCGATGGAGGACGGTGTTCATGCCTTGAACCAGCTGCTCTTTGCTTTCAGGCTGTTCCGGCGTATACTGTGGAGACGGTGGAACCTGAATGCGGATGGGCGGGAAACTGCCCTGTTCGAATATTGCCGCTCCCTGCTCCGTTTTTCCGGCCGGGGAAGCTGCCGCATCTCCATTCATCTTCAAGCACTGGTCGATGTTACGCAGATGCATATACTGTGCGGATTGAATCAAGTGCTGGTACATTTGCCCGATCGACCACTCGTCCTCTGCCGGCTTATATCTTAATTGCTCCTCACTGAATCCATCCAGCTCCTGCACATAAACCTTCACCGTCTCTTCAAAACGCTGCAATGCTTCCTTTGTATTCATATCAAAAACTCCTTCATCATCTTTGTACCGAATATACAAAAACGCTACTGACAACGTCATGTCAGTAGCGTTTAAACATCTTCTCCGCTTCGTCGCGGATTCGGTCTCGGAAGGATTGGGGTTCAAGCACAACGACAGCCGATCCCCAGCTCAGCACCCAATGCAGGATCTCCTCCGGACGGCGGACGCGAAAGCTCACAAGCAGTCCTTCCTCGCATTCCTCTAAAGTCTCCATATAATAGTTGCCGGCTTCCTTTACTCGATCCGCGATGCCATGACTTGCCAGAACCCGTACCAGCAGGTTGCGGTCATCCCGTGGCCGATAATTCTCCAAATGAAAATCCGGCGGCATCTCAAAGCGCTCCTCAAGGATCGTCAGATCCTTCATGCGGGACAACCGAAAATGGCGAATGCCTTGCCGGAGGTCGCACCAGGCAATCAATGTCCATGAGCCTTGAAGAAAGGCCAAGCCATAAGGGGCCGCCGAGCGAAAGCTCTTTCGGTTGCCTTTGGAATCCGGCATGTTCTTCACGTAATGGAATTCTAGCTTCCGTTCCTCAAGTATGGCCCTACGAACCGATTCCAGATAATCCCCCTCTTCTCCTAAAGCTGCCTTGCTGCCGGGAGCAAGGAGCCGCATGGTCTTTCGAACCCGGGCAGCGTCTGCGCGGACACGGTCCGGCAGAATGGACTCTATCTTCTTGCGGGAAGCCCTAGCCTTCTTGCCATATTCTGCGTCAAAGCGCTGCTCGACGAAATCCGTTCCTATGAGCAGCGCCACGGCTTCCTCCGCCGTGAACATGATGGGCGGCAGGAAGTACCCCTCCATTAACGAGTATCCTTGCCCGGGGGCTCCGATCACGGGTACGCCTGCTTCGCTAAGAGCCTGAATATCCCGGTAGATGGTCCGGACGCTCGTTTCGAATAGGGATGCCAAATCTTCGGCCCGCATAACCTTGCGCTGCTGCAGCTCAAGCAGGATGGCCAGTAATCGATCGGTCTTGTTCATTCTATATTTACCTCCGGAAGGACTTAAACCTCTCCCCAGTACACCTTCGTCTCGTAGTCAAAAAACACGCAGCCATCCTGCTCATTCCGTTCATAGATGGTTTGGAGCTCCTTCATCATCGGCTCGTAGTTCGGATGCCCGGGCAGGGGAGCATAAGATGACGAGTGAAGGCGGCCGCATAAGCCTTCATAATCGAATGTCTGCCGATTGAAGAATTTCGCCTCCTTCATATCTCCTGACCGGAAAAAGGCCGCAAGCGTTTCATTACCAATATTCTTCTGGTCCACTTCTTTATAGTCGGTGCCATAGGTAAGGAGCAACTGCTCATATGCCTCCAGGAACGGCGTTCCCTCCGTGAGCCTGGAATTCCATATCAGGGCAACCTTCCCGCCCGGCCTCAGAATCCGCCGAAACTCCGCCTGGGCCGCATGACGGTCAAACCAGTGAAAAGCCTGGGCGCTCACGATATGATCCACCGATTGATCGGGCAGTCCCGTCATTTCGGCCGAACCGGAAACCATGCGGAAGCCGGGCTCGCCGCCAAGGTCCGACTCGGCGGCTTCCCGCATCGCCTGATTGGGCTCCACGGCGGTCACATGACTCCCCCGTTTCAGCAGCAGCTTCGTGAATATCCCCGTCCCTGCGCCTATATCGGCGATCTCGCCATCCAGTCCCACCGTGCCATACAGATAATCCATGACCTCCTGCGGATAACTCGGGCGATACTTCGTGTACGAATCCACGCGATTCGAAAACCGTTCCTTGCTGTTCATCCTAAACCACGCTCCCATCCAAGATATAAGCGAATCCTGACACCAACGACTTACCGTTTCATTAGATGAAACTTCATTTCATTTTCATAACTCCATTTTATAGCAAATGCTGTTTAATCTCCAGTACTTGCTGCTGGAAGGGGCTTCCGACCTTCATCATCCACGAACTACAAAAAGCCCAGCCTCATCTGGTTACAGACTAAGCGGGCTTTTCCTTATCTCGTGGTCATTCGAATAGAACAAGCTGACGCTGCCGACGCATGAAAATGTCTTGGCTACCGTCCCCGTACAGCTTGGCCATGTCCGCCGAAAGCCGGCAATGCCTTGTGAAGTTCAAGGCTCATACTCGCTCAGCTTCCCTTCATAGATCAACTGCAGGCGCTCGCTTTGGCGAAAATCGTCCGGCGTCACCAAGGCAGGCAGCTTATCCCATAACCTTACTCCGGAGCGCTGCAGAATCTCGGCCACGAATTGCGAACAGAAATAGGAATTGCTGAATTCGATCGGTTCCTTCAGGGCGATGCCCAGGACGCCCAATATGTTATAGAAATACTTTTTATCCTTTCGGATAAAAGCCTGCAGGACCCGCTTCATTTTCGCGATGTCGCGTTCGGATACCTGAAGCTCATAGATCACGCAGGTCGTGTTGGGGTACTTGCTGAACGTTCCCGTCTTCAAATCCTCCTTCACGAACCCGCCGTTCAGGGGATTGTTCGGATTCTTCCTCCCAAAACTATATAACTCCGACAGCTCCCGGTTAAAGGAGATCGAGGCATGATTATAAGGCGCTCTCGTATAACCCTGAATGACTTTCGTAAAGAGCGTTCCGGTATTGGTAAGCAATATAAAGACCGATTGATCGTCTACCATTTACGAAATTTCCCCTTATCCGTATTGAATTATTCCTTCATAATAACATATGATTCTTTTAGTAGAACAAGAATCGTACCCCGTGACAAGTTGGTGATGACAGGCATATGGAAAGCTCGCTTTTAACCTTGATCCTTATATTCTCCGTCTTATCGGTCATCCAGCTCCTGTATTACGTGATGAGCAAGACGCAGCCGAATATCGACTATACCGAAGTAGGATTCCGCATCAAAACCTGGTGGGGCATGCTCGTCATCTTCTGTTTGGCGACCCTTTTGAATCCCGTTGTATCCCTGCTATCCCTTATGGTGCTGACCTTCTTTACGCTCAAAGAATATTTCTCGATGATCAAAACCCGGAAGGCCGACCGCCGTTTATTTCTGTGGGCTTATCTAACCATACCCGTCCAATTCTATTGGATCTATATCGAATGGTACGGGATGTTCATCGTGTTCATTCCAATCTATGTATTCTTGGTGCTGCCGCTTCCGCGGTTGATCAACAAGGGCACCGTCGGATTTATGCGCAGCGTCAGCTCGACCCAGTGGGGACTGATGCTCATGGTATTCGGTCTCAGCCACCTGGCCTATTTTCAGTTTGCCACGCCCCAGTATGGAGCTGGGCTCGTGCTGTTTCTCGTCGTCTTAACGCAGCTGAACGATGTGGTGCACACGATCGCTTCCCTCTATTTCGGCAAACGGAGAATCGTGCCGACATCGAACCCGAATCTCACTTGGGAAGGCTTTGCGTGCGCGTTTCTCGTTACCACCGGATGCTCCTATCTCATCTATCCCTATCTGACGCCGCTCAGCCCGACCTTTGGTCTCTTGTCCGGCATGCTGATCAGCCTCGCCGGCTTCTTCGGCAGCTTAACGGTTTCCGTGCTGAAGCGCGATTTATTAATCGGGGATGACGGACGATTCGATGCTTTGAAGAAAAGTTACCTGAGCCGCGTCGACAGCCTGACGTATACCTCGCCGATCTTTTTTCATTTCATCCGTTACTTTTACGATTTTATGTAGTTTCGCCTCTCACGCAAAAAATAGGTTAACAAGGCTCGGGGGCCTGAACCTCTATAAGCCATAACCATGCGAGCTTAGGCTCAACTTGGTTATGGCTTTTTGATGAACAGAATGTATTAAGGCGAATATCCCTGGAGCCTCAAATCCTCATAATGGGTAACCTGGTTTCGTCCGTTTTGCTTGGAGGCATAGAGGGCTTCGTCCGCTTTTTGCAGGAGCGTCGCTTCATTGGCGTCCGGAGTGGCCGTGATAATGCCGATACTGATCGTCATGCTGCCCGTTTTCCAGCTGAAATCCTGGACTGCCCGCCGTAACCGCTCCGCGCCGGCCTTTGCCTTCTCCGCATCCGTTTCCGGCAGGATCATGACAAACTCCTCTCCGCCATAGCGGGCCACCGTCTCCCCTTCGATGGCGTGGGTCTTCAGAATGGTTGCTACATTAAACAGAACCTCATCCCCATACCCATGTCCCCAAGTATCGTTCACGCGCTTAAAATGATCAATGTCGATGATGAACAACGAGAGCGGAATCCGGTTATGGTTATACTGCATCAGCTGCTCTTCCAGCTTCTCCTGAAAGAATCTTCGGTTCTTCAATCCGGTCAGCTTGTCGGTATTCGACAGTTCCAACAGAACCGCGTTAATCTCCATGAGCTCCGTCTGCTTCCGTTCAATCTCGGCATGGATCTGCTGCAGCTCGGCCAATGCCTGGTCTTTCTCCCAATAAGCCTTCTCGATCTGCTTGTTGGCCGTCCGAAGCTCCATTTCATAATCGATGCGTTTGCCCATCTGCACCAATACGCAGTCCAGCCGTTCCTGGCCCTCACGCTCAAATTTGCGTCCATTCAATATAAACGGTACCGATTCCCCCCGGCTGTTCTTCAGCCGGATAAACAGCTCCTCCACATGCCCGTCCAGATTGATATGCGGATAGAAGTAAGAGTGGAATATAAGCTTGTTCGCCGTCGACATCATAGCTTCAAAATGCTTCGGCACCACGTCCTCCAGCCGATACCCCATCATGTCGAGGAAGGTCTGGTTGACATCCGCCACCATGCCTTCGTGGGTGATGGAGACATAGCCGCATGGCGCATAATTCAATCGTTCATCCATTGCTAATCGATCGATCCTTTCCAAGTACATTCCCGTTAGCCTGTATATGTTGCTTCAGATTTCAGATAGTCAAGTATCAACGCAATCGTCTCTTCGGGATGGCTGATATGGGGATAATGCCCCTTCGCCTCCATCAAGCGGAACGTGCTGTTATCCAGATGACTGTGCAAATACTCGCCTGCCGCAATAGGGACGATGCTGTCATCCGAACACTGCAGGATCAGCGAGGGAACCGTAGCTTGGGATAACGCCTGCCTGCAGTCCGAGAAAAAGGTGACCTCGGCGAACTCCCTCGTAATCGCCGGATCCGCCGAAATAAAGCTGCGCTCCAGCTCTTGGGTCAGCTTCGGCATCTCCGGGTTCTTCATCGCGATCGGCGCGAGGAAGCTTGCCCATCCGGCAAAATTCATCTCCATCATATCCAGCAGCTCCGTCACATCGCTTTTATCAAATCCTCCGACGTACCCGTCATCATTCAGATATCGCGGAGATGGCCCGATCATGATTAATTGAGCGAAATACTCCGGACGTTCGATCGATGCCAGCATCCCGATCATGGAGCTGACCGAATGGCCTATAAAAATCACGTCCCGAAGCTCCAGCGCCTCCACAATGTCCAGCACATCCTGCACATAACCGCGAAGGCTGCCGTACCTCTCCGATGTATACGCCGACAAATTAGAACCGCCCGAGCCCACGTAATCGAACAGCACGATACGATAAAACGGTTCGAAGGCAGGCAGGATGTATCTCCACATGCTCTGGTCGCAGCCGAAGCCGTGCGCCAGCATGAGCGTACGCTCCCCTGTCCCCAGCACCTTCACGTGATTCCGTGCAATAACCTCATTCATGACATAAACTCCTCTATGCTCTTCCATCTTTCTCTCCATTCTAAGGGACCCTATGTAAATATCAAGTCATTTTGCCGAATGTTTGTCGATTTAAGACGAGTTGAATCGAAGTTAGGCGAAAGATGAACGGGCTCCATGTACATAGATGCTTAATCGCTTTAGCCGCCTAAAATATAGAAAGACGAACCTATACAGAGACTGTTCTCGAAAAGCATCTATGTATTCGTTTTCTTGATCCATGGAGCGGGTTTACATTTCTAGCACGATTGCGATAGTTTATTTCATAAGATGTTATTTGTATTTATATGGAATTGGAGTATATAAATGTATGATTTTATCCCTCTATGCCCGATTTTATCCCTTGACATCGAATGGACAGAAAAAGCGCTCTAATCCGCTACCCCATAGAGTAGGCCCAAGGCGCATCATACTGGTCTTCATCACAAAAAGACAGAGAAAGAGAGGAGTGAGGAGTTTGCAGTACTTTTTTTATGGATTAGCCGGCGTGTTTCTCGTGTTTCAGGCCCTCTACACATTCATACCGCTGATGTGCAGCAAGGTGAAGAAACTGAATTCCGATCTCGCCGAAAAATCAATCACGGTGCTCGTCCCCGCTTACAACGAAGAACTGACGATCCGGAATTGCATCGATGCCATGGCGGGCTTGCGCTACAGCAACTATGAGATCATGATCATCAACGACGGCTCCAAGGACGGAACCTTATCCGCCCTAGACGAGCTCTTGGATTTAGAGCCGAATGCCAGGACGGCCGACAGCAAGCTGAACTATAAGCCAATAAAAGGATTCTATCGTTCCAATCGATACCGCCATATTTACGTTATCGATAAGATGAATGGCGGGAAAGCCGACTCGCTGAATGCTGGCATCGATTATGCCGTCTCCGACATCGTCATCACCCTGGATGCGGACAGCATGCTGGAAGCCGACTCGCTCAAGTATGTGAATCAATATTTTCACGATGACGATATCATTGCGCTGGGCGGTACGGTCAAAATCGTGCAGGGGGCCGTCCGGGACAAGAATGGTGCCATCGTCGAGAAGTTTCGCGGAAAAGGGCTCATCAAAAGCCAGATCATCAATTATACGCACGGCTTCTACGTCCGCAAGCTCACGCAATCGTATTTTAATTCGATCGTGGTAATTTCAGGTGCCTTTGGCGCCTTCTATAAAGAGGTTCTCGTTCATGTCGACGGCTTCCGCAGCACGGTGGGGGAGGATATCGACATTACCCTGAAAATCCATGAATACATCAAGGCCCATCGGCTGAAGAAAAACTCGTCTACGCCCCGGAAGCGGTATGCTATACCGAATGCCCGGAGAATCTCCCGAACTTCTATAAACAGCGCATTCGCTGGCAGAAGGCCTTCATTGACTGCATCCTGATCTATTGGTCCAGGCTGTCCCGAAAGTTCAGCGTCAACGTGAGTCTGTTCTTTGCGATTGACGGATTTATGCTGGGGACGCTCTCGGCGTTTACCACGATATTTTATCTGGGACAGACGCTGGTTGTGGGCGGGAACCTATGGCATGCCATTATCTTTTTGCTGATGAGCGTGGTGCTGAATGCCGCGCAGGTCGTCATCTCTCTGTACTTATGCCGTAAATATGGCAGCACCTATGCGTTTAGCGATTACGTGAGGATGTTCCTGTTCAGCCAAGCGGAGCTGCTAACCTATCGGAATTTGCTGCTGTACATCAACATTGCGGGCACGTTCAAATATTTTGACAATGATGAGGGCTGGGGATTCGTGGAGCGCAAAGGCGTGGCCGCCATCAGCCAGAACATTGCCGCTGGATCGAACTAAATTATAGTGAAGGAGACTGCCGAAACCGCATGGTTCCCAACAAACGAATTGTTTATGTCGATATTCTAAGAATTCTATCTATCGTAGCCGTCATTATCCTGCACTACACGGCGGAGGTGCTGACCAGCACGAATGATTTCCACTCCTCCTCATGGTGGATCAGCAATGGATTCAACTCCATCTCCCGCTTTGCCGTCCCGGTCTTCTTCATGATCAGCGGAGCGATGATTCTGCGGACGAAGATAACCTCCTACCGTGAGTTCTATACGAAGCGCGTCGTGCCGCTGCTCATCCCCCTCCTGACCTGGTCGCTCATCTACGGCTTGTACAATCAATACTATCTGATGCGAAGCAAGCTGAGTGCGTACGAGTTCGTTATCGACTTCGGCTACCGGCTGCTGACCGACCGAAATTACGTCCATCTCTGGTTCCTATACGCTATTATTGCCATCTATATGACGGTGCCGCTGATCAGCAAATTCATCAAATCGTGCAGCGAGAAGGATCTGCGGTATTATCTGCTGCTCTGGTTCATCGTCAGCATCGCCTATCGTTTCATCTCGGATGCCGTCTTCCGCGCAACGGATCAATACATCAACATTCCGATCATGAACATCCCGTTCTTCATGGGATTTCTGGGTTATTTCATTCTGGGGTACTATCTCTTCCATTTCGAGCTGCCGCTTAAAGCCAAAAACATCCTGTACAATCTAGGCATCGTCTCGTTTTTTATCACGCCGGTTGCCACCTACTTCGTATCGCTGCGCAGCGGCGTACTGGATGAGATGTTCTATGGCAATTACTCCATCACCACGTTCTTCATGGCTGTCGGGTTGTTTATCTTCTTCAAGGAGAAGGAAGCCCGAATCAGCGATAAAGTGAACCATAAAATCCAGAAATTGATCAGCTCGCTCTCCCGGGCCAGCTTCAGCATCTACCTGATTCACCTGCTGGTTGAAATGATGCTATCCGGCCGAACCGAAATCGAGTCCACGTTCCTGGAAGCCTCCCTTAGTCTGATCGTGAATATCACCATCATCTTCGCCATCAGCTACATCACCGTCAAGGTGCTGAACCTAAGCAAAACGGCAACCTACATTCTATTCGGCGGGCGGGGTTAAAGGACGATGAGAATAACGATATATACGAAAATATTCATTGTGGTGCTGCTTGCAGGCATGGGTCTTTACTTCTATCAGATCTCCGCGGCGGAGGAACGGAAAATCACGGCGGTCTACGTGGAGGCTTGGCAGGATTACCGAAATATCAAGCTATCGGAGAAAGGCGTGGACATTGCGTTTATCGCTTTTGCGAAGATCAAGGGAACGGAGCTCTACTTCCATGAAGACAGCACGACCAACAACCAGATCAAAGAAAACATCAAGCAGTTGAAGGCGGCGAATCCGAAGACCCAAATGGTGCTGGCCATAGGCGGCTACGGGGCAGACGGCTTCTCCGACGCTTCGTTGGACGGCAACCGGTACCTCTTCACCGAGAACATCATCAACCTGGTCAAGGAGCTGGACCTAGATGGCGTGGATATCGACTGGGAGTATCCGGCGTTCCATGCCTGGAACACGCAGAAGGCACGGCCGGAGGATACGAAGAATTTTACCAGTCTGATGAAGGAGCTGCGGGAGAAGCTGTACAGGCTGCCTCACAAGAACAAGAAGTATCTGCTGACCTTCGCTTCCGGAACGCAGGACTGGTACTTCCAGAACGTCGAGGTCAAAAAAGTGGAGAAATACGTGGATTTCATCAACGTCATGACCTACGACCTGACAGGCAAGTGGTCGGATACCACGGGCTTTAACTCCAATCTGTACGCGGACAGCCAGGGCAAATCCAAACACTCCGTTGACGGCATCATCTCCATGTACCTGGACCACGACATCGACGGCAGGAAGCTGCTGCTCGGCATCCCAGCCTACTCATACGGCTGGAAGAACGTGAAGGAAAACAAGGGTGCCAAGAACGGCCTGTTCGCTCCCGGAACGCCCATCGACATCGACAAGGTAAATCTCCATTATAAGCAGATCGAGAAAGCGTACCTGAATAAAAATGGCTTCAAGCGCTACTATGACAACAAAGCCAAGGCTGCCTACCTCTATGACGGCCATACCTTCATCAGTTACGAGGATCAGGAGGCCTTGAAGGAGAAGGTGAGCTACATCCAAAGCAAGAATCTCGCGGGCGCGATGGTCTGGCAGTATTCGCAGGATGCGGAGGACGGCATCGTGAACTATTTGAGTGAGCATTTGAACGAGCGTCAGCAAGCCGCCAAACGGTAACAGCGGTGCCTGCCTTAAGTGGAGCTGCACCCCCGTCTTGGGGAGCGAAGTTCTGGTAGCAACCAACTCTATACGTGAAAAAAGCCGGTGATCCTCGCAGTCGAATGCGGTTCATCGGCTTTTTATTATGTAGGCAAGACTCCTGCGGTGCTTTCCCCCGGCTGTATAGAGGGTAGGGCCTGCCGATTGACATCATTATCGTCTCTTCAGAATTCCCAAGTACTCGATCCATGGCCCCACGTCATGCCGGTATCGCTCGGCCAAAACCCGCACAATTTGAGACGTATGCGTTAAATCATGAACCACCCACGTCGACAGCAGCTCTCTTAATTTCACCACGCCGAATGCCGGGTGCAGACCCGTCCGTTCGAAATCCGGCGCCGAATCCATCAGAACCTTCAGTTTAGCCAGATTTTGAGCACGGATAGCCTCGAACGCCTGCAGTTTTTGATCGATGGATTGCTCCGCCGCCTCGTTCAAGTGGGCGTAACGGTCAAAGGGCGGGAACGGCTTACCCTCCCCTTCCTGCAGCAAAAACTCCAGCCGCGGTATCCAGTTGGTCCGCTCAGCTTCGATAAGGTGCTCGATCACCTCCATCGCATTCCAGGTGCCTTCCCCTTCATGGCTCCTAAGCCATCCATCCGATAAACCGGATAACATGTGCTCCAAGGTGACGGGGGTTCGTTCCAGAATCTCAACGGCTTCCTTGATATCAAAATTCATGCTCCCTCAGCTCCCATCTGTTCCGTATTCACCATGCCACTTCCTATGGAAACCGGAATCGTCTCGATTTAATAACGCAATCGACTTATTCTTGGTTCCACATGCATCCGTAATTTTTACATTGATCACTTTTCACCCGTGATTCTAACCGCCTCTATGTGACTGTATCGATTAAAGTAGAGAACTTTGTCCTTTTTGATCCATCTTATCACGATATGGCAGAAGATAAAGAACCATAACAGACCTGTAAGGAAAACCACCCCAATTGCAAAAAGGTTGGCTAGAAGATCCACTCCCATATGATTAGAAAATATCTCCGATAAGGCTGAGCAAAATAAAGGCAAATAGACAATGGCGTAACGTCGGCTCAAGCTTCCTATCCAATTCCCCTTTTCCGGAAGTAATCTCATGCGAACGATCTTAGAGCCCACCGTATTTCCCTTCCAAATCACAGGGATAACGACCATCAACACAAAGAAAACAATGGCAAAGATGATCTCGTCAACAAATAATCCTCGACTCTTCAGCAACCCGAATATAAAGCTGGTTATCACTCTGGCAATCATAATATTTAGAAGAACCTCCATGATTTGGGCACCAAAGGTTGCTTTTCTCTGGTTGTGAAAGAAGTGGCTTTGCTCACTAAGGGTTTCCCGCGATGGTATTAACACCAAAAACATGGGGGCGAGTATAAAGCCAAGTACAGTCCCAACCGTATTCGTCAACAAATCATCTACATCAAATATACGATAGGGGCATTCAAAAAAGCCAAACAAAGCGGTTCGTTGGGTTATTTCAAAGAAAAGCGAAACACCAAAGCCAATAAGAGCAGCATGAAACCATTTTGCTTTACCCTTGAAAAAATACCTCAGAAACACACCTAAAGGAAACAAAAGCAAAACATTAAAAAACATTTGATAAAAGGCCCGCGTTGTTAACAAATGGAGATAACTTGAAGGGTTCGTCCAATGAAATCCGCTTTCACGCTGAATATCCCGTATAAATTGAAAAGGTCGATATTGAATGAGAATCGTACCGGGATCCATTGAAGCACAATTATTCCGAGCACTGGGGAGTGGAAAAATCACTAAAAAGAAAGCACTTAATCCATAAAAGATAAAACTTAAGATAAGTAATGTTCTCCAAAAGCTAAAGTACCCATGTTTACGATACTGATAAACGGCCCAAGGAAGCGTCAGAAAGGACGCTAATAAAAAACATACGGAGATCGCAATGAAAATAGGCAATGCATAAGCTTGCATTTCATTCTCCCTTTCTAGAAGCAGCTAGAGAAATAACAACTGAAAAGATAATAGTCTTTATATAAGCATTTCCAAAAGATTAATCTGGCAATACGTTATGATCCATTTCATCAAAGGGCACAGAGACGTAAATGATCTGTAAAGGCGGATAGGGCCGCTCCATAAATAAAAAATAGATATTGACTTGGTGTTAACACCAAGTTGTACGATAACGTTACAACCCGTTACGAGCTGCAGAAAAGAGGTGACCCTATGGGAGAAACATTCTCCATCAAACAAGTGTCTGAACGAACCGGATTGACCGAGGATGCCATTCGCCATTACGAAAAAATCGGACTCCTCCCCTCTCCCAAAAGAAAGGATAACGGCCATCGTGTCTATCACATAGAGGATGCCGAAATTATGGAGTTGATCACATGCCTGAAGAAGACAGGAATGTCGCTGGAGGATATGAAAGCCTATGTGCATCTTCCCTTTAAGGAAAATATTCAATCCGTTCCGGAGCTGAATGCCATGCTCCAGAATTACCGTCAAAAAATTACCGGTCAGATTTCGGACCTGCAGCGCATTCTGCGGTTCATCGATGACAAGTTGAGCCAAAATCAGTCCCTGCTTAATCCCGACAAGGCGGCCAGCAAAGAATCTGAAGTATAGGAGATTTACACATGACAGAGAAAAGAATGAATAACGTCGCCTTGATCACGGGCGCAAGCTCCGGCATTGGCTTGGAGCTAACCAAGCGATTGTTATCCGAAGGCTGGCAAGTCCTCGCTTTGATCCGTTCTGTCTTTCCAACGGACGATGCACGGATTCAAGATGCACTGCGATTGCGGCAGCTCAGAACGTACAAGGCTGATTTGTCGGATTTCACGGATCTCCATGCCTCATTGGATCAGATCAAGAAACACGAGAGTCATATTGACTTGCTGTTTAATAACGCAGGCGTCTCCTTCGGCGAATTGTCCTACTCTCAACAAGGGCGCGAGATGCATTTTGAAGTAAACTCTATCGTCCCCTATATCATCTTGATGGAACTGAAGGACCTTCTTGGGAAGGGGAGCCTCAAGACGGTAATCAATACGTCTTCGAATGCGTTGTTGTATCTCAAACAGTTCGATCACCGTACCTTGGCGTCCCCTGTCGGGTTCAAGAAGCTGATTGGGCCTTATGCTGCGAGCAAATTAGCCTTATCGTTGTGGACTCAGGAGATCGCCACTTCGATGCAGGCAGATGGCATTACGATCCGAAGCGTCTGTCCGGGAGGGAATAAAACAACCATGACCAAAAACGCCGGGATGCCAAAATTCATGATCCCGATCCGTAACCTGTTCTTCTCCCATCCCAGTGAAGGAGCTTCACGTCTGTATGAAGCAGCGCTAGGTCAATCCCGACAATCGACGGGGGCATTTCTCAACAAGGGTAAAGCAACGCCTTTAAAATTCTCAAGCCAAGGTGCAGAGCTGCTTAGCACGATCGAGCTAATCTATAAGCAGGAGTTTGCAGCCAAGTCTTAGAACCTATGCAGCGAAGAGTCCGTGATGTTTTCAGTCGATCCCAAGAAGGCTAGTTATCGAGCTGCCATTCCTCCATGAATCGTAGGGTGTTGCGCGCATGATAATCAGCCAAATTTGAAGCAAAGACCTGATCCGGAAATCCTCGGTGAAGAAGCTTCAAGCCGCCCGAGGTTAATGAGATATAGTGATGCAGACGGTAAAATAGCATCCGATTCGGATCGAGCCCGTTTTGTTGGAAATACCGATAATGCTTCCCGAATCGCAGCTCCAGAAATGTATGCTCATGCTCGATGTCGAAGAATTGCGCACCTTCAATATCAATGAGATAGGGCTCTAAACGGTCTGTGACCAGGACATGGTCGGGTCCCAACTCGCCGTGGATAAAGCCATATCGCTTGCGTGAATCTATCCTTGATTCCAGTTCATGCAGCACAGTGAGCAGCCTGTCGTGATTCTTCCGGATACTCTCGTTATGCAGGACGATGTAGGACAGCTGTTCCTTGGCATTTTCCAGCTGTACAAGATGGCATCGCTCCCGTTGGTTCCCGCTTTGATCGGGCTTTCCGTAACTCTGCCTGTGGTTTGCATGCATGCGTTCGATCATGCTGCCTATCTGTTCCAGGACCTCATCCCGGGCCCGTTGATCCGGATCTTGGAAGTAAGCTTCTGCCTTCTGTCCTTCAATACATTCAACAAGAGCATAGTCAAACGGGTAACGGTCCTGTCTCGTGTGAAGATCATATAGAGCAGGCGTAGAAATACCATGATTCCTTAACCATCGGTTATTGGTTTCGAACGAATGACCGCCAAAGGATCGTTCATGCACACGCTCGTTCGTTATTTCTTCCTGAAAATAATTCTTCGTCAAATCCCACACATACAGAACGCAGGCAAATCCATTGCGACAGTGAATTTTATAGACCACCTTTTGCGCTCCGCCATGCATCTTCGTTACATCCGCCACAGTATATCCGGTACCTAGAACCTTCCCGACATACTCCTGTACATCTGTTTCATCGAGGTGACAAGTCCAACTCACGAGAAACCACGCCCCATTCCATTGTTTTTGCCGGCTCCCCCACTCTATGGCATTTCCGGGCAAAAATATAGACTATTTCTTTCGGCTCTGCTATGATGTTGAATTAGGTCTCGAATAAAACAGCTATACGATTTATAGCCCTTGGATGCTTGGTCCAGGGGCTTTTTTGATGTGTTTATATATAAAAAAAGACCAAGCAAGGTCTTTCTTGCTCGGTCTTCTTGAGGGATCTCGGATCTCGCATTCGTTTCCCGTGGTACACGATGATCACAGATGGAAGAGCGTTATAATCGGGCGACCAAGGGAGCCCTCTACTATCCAGCCATCATCTTCGGGACGTTCCACGGGCGGCTATCCTCCCTTACGTGCCGCAGAAGGTTCGGTAAGGACGGGAACGCTCGGGCACGATCGCATATTCCGCTTGTTCCGGGGAATGCGCATATGGATTAGACAGAACGTCCAGCAGCTCTTTCATCACGCTGTAGTCCCCTTCGTTCTCCGCGGCTTCCAGCGCTTCCTCCACCCGATGGTTCCGCGGAATGACCGCAGGATTGCTGCTGCGCATCAGCTGATGGGATTGGTCCCTGGATTCCTGCTGACGGCCAAGCCTTGCTTGCCAGCGCTCGTACCAGGAAGCTAATTCCGGCGTGCCGTTTAGAGGCGTGTCCTCCAGCTTGTCAAACGTTAGCGCACGGAAGGTATTGGTATAGTCTGCCTGATGATTTTTCATCATCTTGAGCAGGTCTTCGATCAGGGATTCGTCCTCCTCCTCTTCATGGAAGATCCCCAGCTTGGCTCTCATGCCTGCAAGCCACTGCTCGTGATACAGATCGGTGAAGGACCCAATCGCACCCTCGGCCAGCTTGATTGCCTGCTCTTCCTCTTCATGCAGCAGCGGAAGCAAGGCTTCCGCCAATCTTGCGAGATTCCAAGCTGCAATATACGGTTGGTTCACATAGGCATAGCGGCCTTGAGAGTCGATGGAGCTGAATACCGTATTCGGGTCAAAGGTATCCATGAAGGCGCAAGGCCCATAATCTATCGTTTCGCCGCTGAGGGTCATATTATCGGTATTCATCACCCCGTGGATAAAACCGACAAGCTGCCATTTGGCGATCAGGACCGCCTGACGCTGGATGACCTCCCGAAGCAACACCAGATAACGGTTGGCACCGTCTCCAAGGTCTGCCTTCGGGTAATGCCGCTTTAGAGTGTAATCGGCCAGAGCCCGTAAATCCTCGGTTGTCCCCGCTCCCCTAACGTATTGAAACGTCCCCACCCTCACGTGACTTGCAGCCACGCGGGTCAGGATGGCGCCCGGCAAATCTCTTTCACGGGTGACAGGCTGGCCGGTCGCCACAACCGCCAGGCTGCGGGTAGTCGGAATGCCCAGCGCGTGCATGGCTTCGCTTATAATATACTCGCGCAGCATCGGACCCAGGGCAGCCCGGCCATCGCCTCCCCGGGAATACGGCGTCCGGCCCGAGCCCTTGAGCTGAATATCCATGCGATCCTTCTGCGGCGTGATTTGTTCACCCAACAGAATCGCACGGCCGTCGCCCAGCATCGTAAAATATCCGAATTGGTGCCCGGCATATGCCTGGGCGAGCGGCTCGGCCCCCTCGGGTATCTCGTTGCCAGCAAGCATTGCCGCTCCTTCCGCGCTTTGCAGGGCATCGGCGTCCAATCCCAACGATGCTGCCAGCGGTTCGTTTAGAACAATCAGCTCCGGCGAGCGCACAGGCGTAGGATCTTGCTTGGTAAAAAAAGATTCCGGCAATTTCGCGTAACTATTGTCAAAATTCCATCCTATATCGTTCAAAGCTTTCCGGTTGGTCATGGGATCTCCTTCTTCATGCAGTTTGATGATGACGGTATCTACCTATTATTTAAACACAAGTCGCTCTTTGTAGGGTTTACTGAAGGAAATTTATTATTCTGCTGGTTAATTGCTGCATTCATAAAAAAATCGCCATCGAGAATCCCTCGACAGCGATGTTTGGTTCAAACGCATCTTTAGTCCCGATTCGCCAGCTTCGCCAGCAACCGGATAATTTCGATGTACAGCCAGACGAGTGTTACCAGCAAACCAAACGAGCCGTACCACTCCATATACTTAGGTGCTCCATGCTGAGCGCCCTCTTCGATAAAGTTAAAATCCAGCACGAAATTCAGTGCGGCGATGATGATGATCACAACGGAAATTCCGATACCGATCGGGGTGCTGTCATGCAGGTAAGGAACGGCTACGCCGAACAGGCCGAGAACCATGCTAAAAAGGTAGACAAGCGCAATGCCGATCGTTGCCGCGATAATCCCCTTTTTGAAGCCTGGCGTGGCCCGGATCAAACCTGTCTTATATGCGAGCAGCATGCCCAGGAATATGCACATCGTCAGTAAAGCCGCTTGCAAAGTAATGCCATAGTACAGATATTCGTAATGCGCGGATAGTGCACCCAGGAAGAAGCCTTCCAGGATCGCATAGATCGGCGCCAGATACGGTGCTGCCTTCGGCACGAAGCTGATGATCAGCGCCAGGACAAAACCGCCGATCGCTCCGCCGATCATGAACGGGAATACCTCATACCCGTTAAAAAACATAACCCAAGAAATGACCGCTGCCCCGATCAGCAGCGCGAGCAGCATGAACGATTTGTTCACCGTTCCGCCAATCGTCATCGTTTCTTGATTGTTGTAATACCCACTCTTCTCGAAGGTATCTTCGTTGAGTGTCGGATTTCCACTGCGCCCTATCAAATAAATTGCCTCCCTAACTGTCTGTTTTATATCCATTTTAACATGGGTTGGAATATTTTAGGATACGCAAAATATTGCATTAAGGACGAATCCAACCGAACTAGAAACTAGCTATGATGACGATAACTGTATGCAAAAAGAAAAAGCATCTCCTGCAGGGGATGCTTTCTTTGTTAGAAGCGAGATCATGGATCGTGAATTCGCCTTGCCTATCTTTTTACTCCAATCCACTAATGAAGGCCTCGAAGTTCGCAGCAAGACGGGTGATCTTGTAATCGCTGGCCTTGTCCACATGAATAACCTCCGGCTCCCCATCGTTCCCCGATGAACGGTAATCCAGCATCACGACCTCGGACGGGGACGGACAATCGCAGATCACCACGCCAATCTCAGGATACCCGCCGTTCTCGATCATAAAGCGGCTGCCCAGGCTTCCGCACAGGGATTTTTTCTTGTCTCGTCCGATTCCCAGAATACCTGATATTTCAATAAAATCCTGTGCTCCACCCTCTATAGGGAATTTCCGGTTTCGGGGAATACCCCCGTTATGTATTTTCATGGCTTGAATATAAGATGCCGGCAGCTTGAAGACCAGCGTTTCCTCCACGGATTCGATCAGCTCGTCCGTAGGCGGAGCCGAGACGTATTTGTCAGCTTCCGGGGCGTCGTCATCCCAGAAATTCAGTACGTCAGGATCCGTATAAGACACGGCGGCACTGGACTTCTCTGCTGGCTTCGGAGCCGTTTTGTTCCGGATCCATTCCAGAAACTCCAGCGTATCCTCATCTCCAGGTTCTAAATGATCAGCCACTTCAAACGCTCTCCGAGCATCTTCGTAACGGTCCAAATAGTAATACGCGAGCCCAATGCGGTAATGCCACAGCGGATCGTCCTTGCCCTCTTCCTGAATGGACAGAAATTGCTCAACCGCCTCTTCGTAACGTTCGAGATTGTTCAGCGCCCGGCCCAAATGGCTGATCAGCGCATAATCCCGCTCTTGTTCCGGGATCTCCGTAATCGCATCTACGATTTCTTCAAATTCGTCCTCTTCATGCCACTCTTCCAGCTGCTCCAAAAGCTCCTCATTCATCGTTCATGCCTCCCACTCTATTCATCCTTTCTGAAATTATACCATTCCAGCATGGCCCTCTCCAGCATGGAAGCTACAGAACTGATCGAGTATATGACAACAAGCAAGCGTATCTGCGGTTTATTACGTTCAATGCAAATACAGAGGACACTTGATCGGTGTACTCTGTATTTGTCGCTAAACTTTATTTGGATAGACCTAACATGTTCATCAGAACGATTACGGCCTCTGCTCTCGTGGTTTGAGCGCTTGGATTAAACTCGCCTGCGCCTATTCCCTTAACAATACCAAGTTCCTTCAGCGCTTCAACAGAGCTTTTCGCCCAATCAGGAATTGCCTTGTCATCTGAAAAAGAGGTTGTGGGGATGTCCTTGTTCGTTAGCTCGAGCGCATTCGCAATCATTGCTGCCATCTCAGCGCGAGTCATTTTTGCATTTGGACGGAAAGAGCCATCCTGATAGCCTCGAATAATGCCAGCCTGGACCGCCTGCGAAACTGCCTTCTTAGCCCAATCCCCGATCCATGCTGTATCTGTGAATATCAACTCCGCTCCCGCATCTGTCGACTTCAGCGCATTCATCAGCATGACGGAAAACTCTGCACGCGTCACGGTGTTGCCTGGCTTGAACGTTTCATCCGGATATCCCGCAACGATCCCCTCACGTACCGCTTCCTTAATGCTGACTTCAGCCCAATGCCCGGAAATATCGGTAAAGGAAATTTCCGTTGTCGAGTCTGTTGTTTTGTCGACTACGGGCATTCCGTTGGCTTTATTTACTACGAGTACTGCATACTTCGAAAAGTGATTGACCTCTACGGATATATCATTCACCTGTTTCATGCCGCCCTCGACTTTCACCCATGCCTTTTTCACTTCATCAAAATAAAAGACGGCCGCCGTTTGATCGCTCTTTAAGCTTGCAGCGTCGTAAGCTAGAGTCAGTTTCACCGGTTTGCTAAAGTTCCCTGAGACGTTTGTTAGAACATCAAACACCGGGCTTGCCAAAACCTCGTTGTTCTTTAAGAGAGCTTCGGTATTTCGAATTTTCTGAATTGATAATTTCAGCTCCTGAGATGTGGCGCCTGCCGGAATGGAAATGATGATTTCTTTCCCCAGGCTAACCAACCCAGGTCTTCCTGTTGGCAGCGTGATTTTTCCATCGGATGATGTAACTGTATTGTCTATGAGAGCCGGTGGCGTAGACGAACCGCTGTCAGTGGATGAACCTCCCCCATTAGAAGAACCACCACCGGTAGAGGAACTATTCTCACGGGTCACAGTGATCGTATAGGTTCTCGTCGATTGATCGCTTGCCGTTACAACAATCACAATCGTATTGGATCCTACGTTCAGCAGTATATTGGAACTTGTTTGCCCGCTTATTACTAAATTACCGTTAACCGTCATCGTGGCATGACTATCGAGTGCAGTCGCGGTTACGGTCAGCGAGGAAACGGAATTAGGCACGCTTGACGTGTACACTTCTGTTCCAGAAGCAAAGACAGGGCTTAGTGTCCCGTTCGATAACGTCACACTGCTTAAATCCGCAGATGCCGGCACCGTGAACACTGAGTACGAATTGGATTCCGTCAAGCCTGCTCCCGCATTACCTGCGTAATCGGTCACCCCCGAGTTATCAAGCGTGATGGTATTCGTCGCCGAGTCTACATTGGAATTCGGCGTGAGCGTTGCTGTCCATGTCATGTTGTCAGTTGAACTTACGCTGCTTAACGCACCGTTTGCCACCGTCAGGTCACCGTTGGCGAAGCCACTAACCGCTTCCGAGAATGTAATGGTCACCAATGAAGTTTCGCCAATAGATAACGCCGTGTCCGCAACTACAATGGTAGCGGTCGGCCGCTGTGTATCGATCGCGTAATTGTTCGAATCGGAGGTACCCTTACCCGCTTTACCTGCTGCATTCTGTACGCCCGTATTGTCGAGCGTAATGATATTGGTTGCATCTGTGATGCCAGGGACTGGCGTCAACGTCGCCGCCCATGTGATCCCGCCATCGGACGTACTCAAACCGCTTAATGTGCCATTCGCTACTGTCAGATCTGCTAGCGTAAAGCCTGTTACCGCTTCCGAGAACATGATCGTTACCAATGAAGTTTCACCAATCGATAGCGCCGTATCGGCAA